>VBIC01000031.1:0-16698 GCA_005881425.1 Chloroflexota bacterium
CAGGCTGGACGGAAGTGGACGGCGAGCGGGACCAGGGCGCCAGCAAGCACGAGCAGCCACAGCAGCAACCAGCCTCCGCTCAGGATCTTCGAAACGACACTGCCCAGGGTGATAAAGAACAGCGCGAGCAGGACCAGTTCAATGATCACGAAGTACCGGTCGGCTTCCGACAGCTTCTCCGTCGTCACCCGCGCATCCCGCCGTCGCCAGACCCAGATGCCGATCAGGGCAGTGGCGGCGCTCAGCCCCGAGACCAGGAAGAGCCCGCCCAGCGTCCAGGTATCGCTCCACACTGGCTGGTTGCTCACACTGAGAAGCACACCGGTGTAGCCGGCGACGAACAGCCCAAGGAGCGTGCCCACTACCAGGAACAGGCGACCAAAGATGCCACTGAGCGCACGGGCCAGCCGATTGCCGAGCGGATGCCGGATCCGGCCGTCGAGGACAAGCGCCTCGACGAAGGAAACAAAGGCGAAGATGCCAAAGACGGTGAGCGCCCAGGCACCGAGCGACATGGGTGACCAGTACTTGAAGACAGGGACTCCGCTGCTGCTGTCGATCAGCATGTGCCAGAAGCGGAAAGGCTGACCCAGGTCCGCGGTCAGTAGGATGGGGCAAACAACGAGGACGGGAAACGCGATCAAGAACGCGACCCGCGCCGCTGGCTGGTCGCGGCGATCCCCAACCAGCCTCAGCATGGTTCCTAGTGCGTATGAGCCGCCCGCGATCCCGGCCAGAAAAAAGTAGCCGAGAATCCACCATTCCCAATGCGGGGCCACCGTGAAGTGTTCGCCCGGCATGATCAGGGCACCGTCCGGCTGCCGGGCTCGTCGGTCGCGTGCGGCGGCCGCTCCGGGCCGGCCTCGCCGCGCCGGCGGAAGGCAATCAGTCCGCCGATGGCGGCCACCACGGCCGTCACAAGCACGCCCAGGTATCCGGCCGCATTGTTGCGGCTGGGCAGGACCGCGCTTTCCGTGCTCGGCAGGCCGTAGGCCTCGGGCTTATCGTTCAGCAGGAAGAACGCGTGCAGCCCGCCGTATTCCTTGTCGCCGTAGATCCGAGCCTGGGTCTGCCCCTGCGAATGAAGGGCAGTGACCCGGTCGGCGGCGACCTGTCGCATCTCGGCCAGGTCTCCGAACTTGATCGACTGGGTAGGACAGGCCTGGGCGCAGGCCGGGGTCATGTTGTTCTGTAGCCGGTCGTAGCAGAAGGTGCATTTCTTGGCCGTGCCGCTCTGCAAGTCGAAGCCGATCACGCTGTAGGGGCATGCCGAGATGCAGTTGCGGCAACCGTTGCACACGTCCTGCTGGACGAAGACGGTGTCGAATTCCGTCCGGATGATGGCGTTGGTGGGACAGACCTCCAGGCAGCTGGCGTTGGCGCAATGTTTGCAGACGTCCGACATCATCGACCAGGCCACCGGCTTGTCCGGATTGGAGGAGGCGTTCTCCAGGAAGCGCACGTGCCGCCAGTTCTCATGGTCCAGCTGGCCGGTGTTGTCGTAGCCGCCGCGGAAGTCGAGCGGGTTGTTGGGCAGCCCGTTCCACTCCTTGCAGGCCACCTCACAGGCCTTGCACCCGATGCACAGTGTCGTATCGGTCAGGAATCCAACCGGTTTGGCCATCTCAGTTCCCCAGCAGGTTCACAGTGATCTTGGTCATCCCGCGCTCACGGGCGTAGAGGTCGAGGGGCAGCGCCGCCAGCTCGTCGACGACGGGGACCGCGCGCGGGTCCTTGCGCAGGTCGACGGTGAGCAGGTAATGGCGGCACCGGTCGCAGGCATCGACGCGCACGTGCGGCAGCACGTCACCTTCCTGGTAGATGGGCAGCCTTGCGGCCTCCTGCTCGCCGCAGGCGGCGCAGGTCATCCGGCTGAAGACCCAGCCGTGGGAGCAGCGGGCGCAGACCAGGTAGCGCGGCCCGCTGACCAGCGCCTCGCCGGAGAGCGCGAAGTAGGAGAGCTGCGGCAGCCCGCCGCACCGCGGACACGTTCTGCCCGCTCCTTGACCGGGGAGGGCCGGGGCGGGGGCGTAGCCGAGTGCCTCGAGCACCGGCTGCGTCGCGGCCCGGGCCAGGTAGGCCTCGACCGGCGGCTGGGCCGCACCTTCGAGCCAGGCGCGCACCATGGCGGGCAGGTCCGCCGTGCTGAAGCAGGCGACGGCGGCATCGACCAGCGGCCTGGGTCCCGCGGCGGTGGTGACGTCGACCACCTCCGGCAGCACCCGGCCGGCAACGAACTGGGGCAGGTCCGCGGGAGCGGGTTTCCACTCCCGGGCCGCGACGAAGGCGCGCGCCTGCACCTCCGTCAGCCGGCCGTAGAAGCCGAGCACCTGCGAGGCGAAGGCGTAGCGCGCGCCCAGCTCGGCGGCGCGCTCGCGGCGCGGCGGATAGGGATCGTAGGTCGCGCCGACCGCTTCCAGGACCTGCATCGTCACATCTTCTCCAGGTTGACCAGGAAGGCCTTGAACTCGGGGGTGAAGGCGTTGGCGTCGCCCACGAAAGGGGTCAGGGCGTTGGCGATCCAGTTCGCGCCCTTGCTGGGATCCGACTCAGCCGAGACGCCGACGAATCCCCAGTGGATCGGGATTCCGATGGTGAACACCTTCTTGCCGTCGATCGTCGAGGCCGCCAGCCGCTTGGTGACCAGCGCCAGGACCTCCACCTTGCCGCGATTCGACCGCACCCGCACGCGGTCGCCGCTGCGGATCCCCTTGTTCAAGGCGAGCTCCTCCGGAATCTCCACGAACGGCTTCGGCTGCAGCCCGGCCAGCAGCGGGACGTGCTGGGTGACGTAGTGCTCGTGCTCGGTCAACCGGTAGGTCGTGGCGACGTAGGGGAACTGGTCGGGGGTGCCAAAGGTCGGCTTCACGGCGCCGTGGCTCCCGCTGCCGCCGGTGTAGAGGAAGGCGACAGGATCCTCGGACTGGCCCGGATGGAGCGGGTTTTTGACCGGGCTTTCCATCGGCTCGTAATGCTCCGGGAAGGGGCCATCGTTGGCGCCGTTGGAGAAGAGGCGGCCCACGCCTTCGCCATTCATGATGAAGGGCAGCCAGGAAGTCGGATCGTGGGGATCCATCGTCGGCGGGTAGTCGGGGACGTCGCCCACCCATTTCTTCTGCGCCGCGTCCCACTTGATGCCGGGCCGGGTCTTGTCCCAGGGCTGGCCGTTGACGTCTGCCGAGGCGCGGTTGTACATGACGCGGCGGTTGAGGGGCCAGGACCAGGCCCAGCCGGGAAAGTAGCCCATGCCCGTGGGATCGTTGGCGGTGAGGTCCTGGACGCCCTGGGTGCGTCTGGTCAGGTTGCCGGACGCCGGATAATGGCCGGTGTAGATCCAGTCTCCGGCGCTGGTGCTGCCGTCGTCCTTGAGCAGGGCGAAGCTGGCCAGCCGGGTCCTGGTCTTCAGGTCGGCGCCGTTGATCTCCTGGGCTATCTCGTCCAGGGTCGGTTGCTTCGGGTTCTGATAGTCCATGGCCAGGGCCAGGATCGGGTCCGGGAACTTGCCGCCCTGCTGCTGGTAGAGCGCCTTGACCCGGGCGAAGAGGTCGGCCAGGACCCAGTGGTCATGACGCGCGTTCCCCTGGGGCGGTACCACCTGGTCCTTCCACTGCACCCAGCGGCCGCTGTTGACGAAGGTGCCGTCCTTCTCGATCCAGTGGGTGGTCGGGACCATGAAGACTTCCGTGGGGATCGACTTCGGGTCGGCGCCCGGGCGCCGCCAGAACTCAGAGCTCGTGGTCGGGAGCGGGTCCATCACCACCAGCCACTTCAGCCTGGCCAGCGCCTCCAGCACCCGGTTCGAGTCCGGCCCGATGCTGGTTGCCGTCATGCCGTTCAGGATCAGGCCCTGCATCTGGCCTTTGAGGGCCTGGTCGTAGATCGACATCCAGGACGCGTTCTTGGCCGGCTTGGGGATGAAGTCGAAGGCGAACTCGTTGGCCGCCGTCGCCGCGTCACCGTACCAGGCCTTGAGCAGGCTGACCATGAACTTCCGGTAGTTGGTGCCGAAGAAGTTCCAGGATCGCGGGTCGCTCTTCTTCGATGCGCTCTGGGATACGTAATCCGCCAGCGTCTTCTGGCCCGGCGCCGGGATCTTGAGGTAGCCGGGCAGGATCTCCCAGGAGATGGCGTGGTCCGTGTTGCCCTGGATGTTGGCGTGGCCGCGCTCCGCGTTCATGCCGCCGCCGGGCCGGCCCATGTTGCCGAGCAGGAGCTGCAGCACGGCGCCCGACCGGATCAGCTGCACGCCCGTCGTGTGATGGGTGAGGCCGACCGCATAGACGATCGTCATCACCTTGTCCGGTTGGCCCATCTGACCCACGAGCTGCGCGATCCGCATGAACTGGTCCTGCGGGATGCCCGTGATCCGCGACACCATCTCCGGCGTGTAGCGCGAATAGTGCTGCTTCATCAGCTGGAATACGGTGCGTGGATCCTGCAGCGTTTGATCGCGCTTGGCCAGCGCCGCGACGGCGCCGCCCGCGGCGGGATGTCCGCTGTTGAAGGCGGCGGTGCCGGCATCGTCCAGCTGGTAGGACCAGGAGGAGATGTCGTATTTCCGGGTCTTCGGGTCGTATCCGGAGAAGAGGCCGTCCTGGAAGGTGTAGCTGTCCTTGATAAGGAAGGACGCGTTCGTGTAGTTACGGACGTACTCGTCGTGGAAGAGGTTGTTCTGCAGGACGTAGTTGATCAAGCCGCCGAAGTAGGCGACGTCCGTGCCTGGCCGGATGCGGGCGTAGATGTCGGCCATCGCCGAGGTGCGAGTGAAGCGCGGGTCGGCATGGATTATCCTGGCGCCACCGCCCGAGCCCGGCCCGCGCTTGGGGTCCAGCTTGGCCTTGAGGAACCACTGGAATCCGACGGGATGGGCCTCGGCCGGGTTGGCGCCGTTGATCAGGATCAGGTCGGTGTTCTTGATGTCGCGCCAGTGGTTGGTCATCGCCCCCCTCCCGAATGTGGCGGCCAAACTGACCACCGTGGGGCCGTGTCAAACCCTGGCTTGCTGCTCCAGATGGACCAGGCCGAGCCCGCGCATCAGCTTGGTGGCCAGGTAGCCTTCCTCGCTGCTGAAGGCGGCGCCCCCGGCGAAGGCCATGCCCTCGGTACGATTCACCGTGTTCCCGCCGGCGTCGGTAGCGACGAAGGTGGCGTCCCGGGTGTCCTTGATGCGCTGCGCGAGCTTGTCCAGCATCTGCGACCAGCTGATCTGCTGCCAGCGGTCCGACCCCGCGGCCCGGTAGAGCGGGCTGTCGACCCGACGGGCGCTGGTCGCCAGCTGCATCGCGGTCGCCCCCTTGGGACAGAGCCGCCCTTCGTTGACCGGGCTGTCCGGGTTGCCTTCGATCTGGACGATCCGGCGGCTGCCGTCGCTGTTCTGCTGGGTGTAAGCAACCAGCGAGCAGCCTACTGCACAGTAAGGGCAGACGGAGTGCGACTCCTGGGCGCCAGAGATCTTGAAATGCTGCGTGACCTGGGCCGCCTGGGCCAGGTCGAATCCAAGGGCGCTAAGCCCGGCGGCGCCGCCTCCGGCGGCGGTCGCCTTCAAGAACGAACGGCGAGTCACTGCAGGCAAGGGACGCTCCTCCAACCTGACGCCCGGCCGATAGCAAAGTTATGACACGGGCAGCCTCCGGCTGTCAACTGGTTCAGGTCCCCTGCCCGGAACTTAGAATCAAACGGATGACGGGACGGCCCGCGCTCGCATGCTGATCCGCCTGCTGGGCGCCGCCCTGCGTCCCTACCGGGGCCCGGTGGCGCTGGTGGTGGGGTTGATGTTGGTCCAGTCCATCGCCAACCTCTACCTGCCCAACCTGAACGCCGACATCATCAACAACGGCGTGGCGCGCGGCGACGTGCCCTACATCTGGCGCATCGGGGCTCTCATGCTGGGGGTCGCCGTGGGCCTGGCCGCCATCTCGGTGGTGGCCGTCTACTTCGCCTCCCGGACCGCGATGGGCGTCGGCCGAGACCTTCGTGGAGCGGTCTTCGAGCGGGTACAGGGATTTTCGGTGCGGGAAATGAGCCACTTCGGCACGCCCTCGCTGATCACTCGCAACACCAATGACGTGCAGCAGATACAGCTCTTCCTGCAGCTGGCGCTGACCATCATGGTGATCGCCCCGATCACCGGCGTCGGCGGCATCATCATGGCCATCAACGAGAACGTCCGGCTTTCGGCTCTCCTGGCGGTGATCGTGCCCCTGATGCTGGCCGTGGTCAGCCTGCTCATGGTCGTCGCCGTTCCACTCTTCCAGTCGATGCAGGGCAAGATCGACCGGATCACCCAGGTGCTGCGCGAGCAGATCACCGGGATCCGGGTCATCCGGGCCTTCATCCGCACGGCCGACGAGAGGCAGCGCTTCGAGGCCGCCAACGCCGATCTGACCGCCACGGCGCTGCGCGTCAACCGGCTCTTCGCCCTGACCCTGCCCTCGCTGATGGCGATCATGAACCTGGCCAGCGTGGCAGTGCTCTGGTTCGGCGGGCACCTGATCGACGGCGGCCAGATGCCGATCGGCAACCTGACCGCCTTCCTCAACTACATCATGCAGGTGATGATGGCCGTGATGATGGCGGTCATGATGGCCATCTTCATTCCCCGGGCAGAGGCCTGCGCCCGGCGCCTGCAGGAGGTGCTCGAGACCCGGCCCTCGATCCAGGACGCCTCGATCGCGCCTGCCGGCGCTTCCCCCTCGCTCGCCCCCGGCACGGTCGAGTTCCGGCAGGTCACTTTCGGCTATCCCGGCGGCGAGCGCCCGGTCCTCAGCGACCTCTCGCTCACCCTCCGGCCCGGGGAGACCACAGCCATCATCGGCGGCACGGGCGCCGGCAAGACCACGCTGATCAATCTCATCCCGCGCCTGTTCGACGTGAGCGGCGGCGCGCTGCTGGTCAACGGCGTCGACGTCCGCGCCCAGTCGATGGACGCGCTCTGGAGCAACATCGGTCTCGTCCCCCAGCAGGCTTACCTCTTCCAGGGCAGCGTGGCCTCCAACCTCCGCTTCGGGCGCGAGCAGGCGAGCGACGCCGAGCTCTGGCAGGCGCTGGAGACGGCCCAGGCTCGCGACTTCGTCGCCGCCATGCCCGGCCAGCTGCAGGCGCCGGTCGACCAGGGCGGTACCAATCTCTCCGGCGGGCAGCGGCAGCGGCTGGCGATCGCCAGGGCGCTGGTGCGCCGGCCGCGGATCTATCTCTTCGATGATTGCTTCTCCGCGCTCGATGCCGGCACCGATGCCAGGCTGCGCGCAGCGCTCAAGCCCCAGACTCGCGAGGCCACGGTGGTACTGGTCGCCCAGCGGGTCAGCACCATCCTCCATTCGGAACGCATCGTCGGGAGATCGTGGCCTCGCAGCTGGGGGAGGAGGTCGCGGCGTGATCCGCAGACCGCAGGGCCAGGGCCCCATGGCTGGCGGGTTCGGTCGCGGCGGGTTCGGCAGGGGCGGCTTCGGCATGGCGCCGCCGGCCCAGAAGACGAAGGACGTGCGCAAGACGGCGCGCCGGCTTCTGCTCCGGCTCCGGCCGGAATGGCCGCGGATCTCGGCCGTCGCCCTGCTCAGCTCCACCGGCGTCGCCCTCACGGTGGTCGGTCCCAAGATCCTGGGCAACGCCACCAACCTGATCTTCGCCGGAGTGCTGGGCAAGGCCCTTCCCGCCGGCCTCAGCAAGCAGCAGGCGATCGCCTTGCTCCGGGCCCAGGGGCGGGGGCAGATCGCGGACCTGATCAGCGGCGCCAACGTGATCCCCGGCCAGGGCATCGACTTCACCCAGCTGGAACACGTCCTGGCACTGGCGGCACTCGTCTACGTCCTGGGCGCGCTGCTCAGCTGGCTATCCGCCTACGTCATGGCCGGTGTGGCCCAGCGTACGGTCTACCGCATGCGCCAGGACGTCGAGGCCAAGCTGGCCCGCCTGCCCCTGCAGTACTTCGATCGCAATCCTCACGGCGACCTGCTCAGCCGGACCACGAACGACATCGACAACATCACCACGACCCTGCAGCAGGGGTTGAGCCAGCTGCTCACCTTCGGCCTCACCATCATCGGCGTCCTGGCCCTGATGATCTGGATCAGCCCGCTGCTGGCCCTGGTCTCCCTGGTCACGATCCCGCTTTCGATCGTCGTCACCATGCTGGTCGCCCGGCGATCGCAGAGCCAGTTCGCCGCCCAGTGGGCGCGGACCGGCGATCTCAACGCGCACGTCGAGGCGACCCACACCGGGCACACCCTGGTGCAGGTCTTCGGCCGCCGGCAGCGGGCGATAGAGGAATTCAACCGCCAGAACCAGCTGCTCTACGAAGCCAGCTTCAAGGCCCAGTTCCTGTCCGGC
The DNA here is from genome assembly GCA_005881425.1 of Chloroflexota bacterium. GTDB lineage: Bacteria > Chloroflexota > Dormibacteria > CF-121 > CF-121 > CF-120. The sequence continues at coordinate 8,326 of VBIC01000031.1, forward strand.
CTGATCATGCCCGCCATCCAGTTCCTGGGCAACCTGAACTACGTGATCATCGCCGCCGTCGGCGGCTATCGGGTCGCCTTGGGGACCATGTCCCTGGGCGACGTCCAGGCCTTCATCCTCTACTCCCGGCAGTTCACGATGCCGATCACCCAGATCGCGAACCAGATCAACCTACTCCTCTCCGGCCTGGCCTCCTCAGAACGGGTCTTCGAGTTCCTTGACGCCCCCGAGGAGGACCTCGATCGGACCGACCCGCTCGCGCTTCCCCCGGTCGCCGGCCGGGTCAGCCTGGAACGGGTGTCCTTCCGCTACGAGCCGGAGAAACCGCTGATCAAGGACCTCAGCCTGCAGGTCTCGCCGGGGCAGACTATCGCCATCGTGGGTCCCACCGGGGCGGGCAAGACCACCGTCGTCAACCTCCTGATGCGCTTCTACGAGATCGATGCGGGGGCGATCCGGATCGAGGACGTCGACACCCGGGACCTGACGCGGGACCAGGTGCGCCGGGTCTTCGGCATGGTGCTTCAGGACACCTGGCTGTTCACGGGCACGATCGCGGATAACATCGGCTACGGGCGGGCCGGGGCCAGTCGCGAGGAGATCGTGGCCGCCGCCACCGCGGCTTACGTGGATCAGTTCGTCCGCACCCTCCCGGACGGCTACGAGACCGTGCTCAACGAGGACGCCTCCAACATCTCGTCCGGCCAGAAGCAGCTGATCACCATCGCCCGGGCCTTCCTGGCCAACCCCAGCATCCTGATCCTGGACGAGGCCACGAGCAACGTCGATACGCGGACCGAGGTCCTGATCCAGGAAGCGATGGCCCGGCTGCGACGGGGCCGGACGAGCTTCGTCATAGCCCACCGGCTGTCCACCATTCGCAACGCGGACTCGATCGTGGTCATGGACGCCGGGCGGGTGGTGGAGCAGGGCAGCCATGCCGAGCTGCTGCACCGCGACGGCTTCTATGCCGGGCTCTACCAGAGCCAGTTCGCCGGCGACCTGGCAGCGGCCAGCTGAGCCTTCAGGCGACCACCGGCTGAGGCGCTGTCGCTGCGGCCATCTCGACCAGGCGGCAGAGTGCGCTGGCCAGCCTCATCTGGTCCGGACTGCGGCAGCGCGCCTTGAGCAGCTCGGGGCTGCAGACCAGGACGACGAGGCCCTGGGCCCGGGAGCTGGCCACGTTGAGCCGGTTCAGGCTGAAGAGGAAGTCCATGCCCCGCATGGAGTAGATCACGACCGGCGCCTCCTGTCCCTGAAACCTGTCGACGGTGCCCACCCGCGCTCCCTCGGGGAGGGTTTCGCAGAGCCGCCGCACCTGGGCGTTGTAGGGTGCGACCACCAGGATGTCGTCGCCGCGCAGCGGCCGGACGGCCCCGTGGCGGTCGGTCCAGGGGAGGCCGATCAAGGCGCGGAAGACCTGGCCCACCCGCTCCACCTCCTCGGGCGAGACCGTGCGGTTGCCCACGTGGGGGACCGGCTCGTAGCGGAGACCGACGCCTCCGCTCCCGTTCGCCGCTGCCAACCGCTGGACGGCGCAGGAGGGATCGGGCGCCAGCTTGCCGTCGTAGAAGGCTTCGGAGATGAAGGAGCAGACGGACGGGTGGAGCCTGAAGGTGGTCTCCAGGAAGAGGCCGAAGCCGGGCGGCATGGTCGGCTCGTCCTGGATCACGTGGTCGAGCGCGGAGCGGTCGATCCCCGGAGGGTGAACCCCGTGCGAGGGCTGGCGGAGCTGGTTGGGATCGCCCAGCAGGATCAGGTTGGAGGCCGCCGCCGCGATCGCGAGCAGGTTGGCCAGCGCCATCTGGCCGGCCTCATCCACCACCAGGGCGTCCAGACGCCCCTGCATCCCGCCCCGGGCAAAGAGCCACGGGGTGCCGGCCACCACCTCGGCTTCCTCCGCGTCGAGCGCATCCTCCACCTCTAACGCGGTGCCCACGCAGCTCACGTCTGGGGAGGCGCAGCGTTCGCGTTGATCGGCCTTCTGCAGGGCCCGCAGCGCCTGGCCGGTGCGACGCGCCTCCTCTGCGACCCTGTCCAGCAGGTTGCCGATCACCTTGTGGCTGCTGGCTGTTATCCCCACCCGCTTGCCCTGCCGCACCAGCTCCAGGACCAGCGCGGCGGCCGCGGTCGTCTTGCCCGAGCCAGGAGGACCCTGGATGGCGAGGTAGGAGTGATCGAGCAAGGGCGCAAGCCGCAGGGCGGCGTCCCTGGCGCGCTCGCCAGGCCGAGCCAGCGGCGATCCCGGGGACATGCCGGAGAATCGCGGCTGTCGCAGGCACAGGAGGTCGCGCGCCGCCCGATGCGCGCCCTCGCCGTCGAACCCGTTCTCCTCGATCCACCGGCCAAGGCGCAGGAGTGAGTCGCGCTGCTCCCTGGTGGGAATCGGGCTGGAGGGAATCAGCGAGGTCGGATGAGGCACCTCTACGTTGAGACCACGGCTCCGTGCCCGCGCCCCGCTGCCGGCGCGGGTCTTCGGGCTTGTCCCCGATTCCGATCTTGTACTCCTGCCCGGCGTCGAAGTGGTAGCGGAAGACGTTGGACTGCCGCTCCTGCCGGACCTCTCCGGAAAAAGCCAGCCCGCCGATCGCCTCGCGCTCCTCGATCAGCTGCTCGTCGGTCAGGGAGCAGAGGCGAAAGTACTCCCACCACTCGGACTTCTCTTCCCGGCGGTGCCAGTTGAGGCTGTGGGCGAGCAGGTGGGCAGCCTGCTGCAAAGGCGTCCGGTCCGTCTCCTCCTCGGGGACTCCGGCCAGCAGGCGCTCGACCAGCCCTGCCGTCCGCTCGTCCACGTCCCTCTGCGTCTGGCTCGGTGCCCTGTCCTCGGGAGCCGGCCGGGGAATGTCACCGTAGCGCGCGATCGCCTCCATGCGCCGCGCTTCCAGCCAGTCGCGCAGCTGCGCCGTGGAGAGGCAGTCGTCCTCGTTGTAGCGGGCGATCGCCTCCAGTCGGCCCGGCTGTCCAGTCTGCAGCCAGTCCTCGTAGGCGACGATGCTGGCGGCGGCGTCGATGATCTCACCGGCCCGCTCGTGCCGGTAGAACGGCTCCAGGCTCTTGAGCGAATAGGACTCGGTGGACATCCTGACTCCCTGGCGCACCACCCGGTAGAGGTCGACCAGCACGCGCCCGCGCAGCAGGCGATCCACCTCGGCCTCACGCGTGGCGTAGCCGCCTGCCAGCTCCTTGAGCGCATTCGGTTCGTACGGGGCGTAGTGATAGACGTGCAGGTCGGGGGAGCGGTCGAGCCGGTCGATGATCAGGTCGACGGTCTGTTCGAAGGCTCGCCGCTCCGCCGTCTCGTCGTGGCCCCAGAAGGCGTGGTACTGGAAGCGGCCGCCGGCTGACTCGGCCACCCCGAACAGATAGTAGAGCCCGTCGTCGCCGACGAACGGATCGCCCTCCATGTCGAAGAAGAGATCGGCGGGGGAGGGGGGAGGAAGGGTCTGGAAGCCGAGCTGCTCGCCCAGCGGCGGCAGCACCTCGTAGGCCAGGCTGCCCGTCTGGCGGCGGCCGACCTGCAGCCGTGCCTGCTGCCGCAAACGCTCCAGGGCGAGGTCTGTGATGCCGGCGATCGGCTGCCCCATGGCGCTGGCGCCGAGATCGGCCACGGTCGCGATCCCCGAAGTCTGCAGCCGGCGGGTCTGGTCGCGCCGCATCCCGGCTACCAGGCAGAGGTGGTCGTCGTCGCGGCGGCGCCGATCGCAGGGCTCGATCCAACGGCAGATGTCGCAGTGCGAGACCGGATCGGGATAGGTCGCCGTTGCCGGACCGAGTACCGTCTCCTCGAAACGACGCTTGACGCTGCGATAGTAGGCGGCGTAATCGCGGAAGCGCAGCTCTTCCTCCGACCGGTCGCCCAGGATCAGAGTGATGTGGTCCGGCTCGATTCCCTGGATCGCGGCGACCTGCTCGGTGTAGACACAACACTGGAGCACGGCCGCCGCCTTGGCCTTCTTGGCCAGCTTGGCATCGGCAACCTCGTAGCGGTAGCGGCCGAGACCGCTCGGCTGGTCGACCCGAAGCAAGAAATCTGCGTGGCAACGCCAGCGCCCGTCGAAAAAGGTGCCCTGGTAGATGACGTCGGCGCCTTGCCGCATCGCCGTAACGGTCGCTTCGTGCGCCGACTCGAGCGCGGCCAGCCGGTCGGCGGGGAAGGGGATCTCGACCACGCGCTTCCCCAGGTCCCGCAGCGAGTTCAGGTGCCGTGTCTCGTGCTCCAGGCCTCGCCGGCGCAGGATCTCCAGCTCGGGATCGAGCCGATCCGGCCGCGCCAGCTCGCCGCGCGCCGCGGCCAGCTCCTGCTGGGTGAGATGCTCACACTCCAGGAAGCCCGTCAGGTCGCTCGGGCTGACCACCAGCCGTCCTTCGAGATACTGCATTCCTGCCCTTCAGGATGCAGTCTAGAGGCGGCCTATGACAGCTGTCTGTCACAACCAGGACGGCCCTGGGCGCGGTGGATCAGCCCAGCCGCCGCTCCTGGCCGGTCGGCCCGCCACCTTCTGCGGCCGGGGTCGAACGCCGCGGCTTGAGGGCGGCGGCCGTCCGGTTCGGTGGAAACAGGCGTTGCACGTCGGGGGCGACGACGCCCAGGCTGAAGGCGCGGTCGATGATCCTGGGGCGGACGCCGGTCGGCAGCAGCCGGGTGCCGCCACGCCGTCTGCCGGTCGGGTCGGCCGCCTCGGAGAGGAAGATCTCCTGCATGGTGACGCCCTGGTCTTCGACGCCTGCCAGCTCGACGATGCTCATCACCCGCCGGCTCCCGTCCGCCAGGCGCCCAACGTGGACCACGACGTCGAGCTCCGACGCGATCTGGCGGCGGACGGCGCTGACCGGCAGCTCCAGGCCGGCCATCAGGACCAGCGTTTCCAGTCGCACCAGCGCGTCCCTCGGGCTGTTGGCGTGGATCGTGGTCATGGCCCCGTCGTGTCCGGTGTTCAGCGCCTGGAGCATGTCCAGCGCTTCGGCGCCGCGCACCTCGCCGACGACGATCCGGTCGGGCCGCATGCGGACCGCGAGGCTGACCAGGTCGCGCAGCGCCCGGGGACGGTCGCCGGTAGCGGGCGCCTCGAGCCGGCAGACGTGCTCCTGCTGCAGCCGCAGCTCGGCTGCGTCCTCCACGGTGACGATCCGCTCCCGTTCGTCGATGAAGCCGGACAGGACGTTCAGCAACGTCGTCTTGCCGGCGCTGGACCCGCCCGAGATCAGGATGTTGGCCCGGGCCATCACGCACGTCTTGAGGAAGGCGGCGGCCTCGGTCGAGAGGCTCCCGAACCGGATCAGGTCGTCGAGCTGGTAGGGGATGGTGGAGAACTTGCGGATCGCGACCAGCGGTCCGTTGACGGCGACCGGCGGCAGCGCCACCGTCAGGCGGGAGCCGTCTGGCAGCCGGCCCTCGAGCACGGGGTCGGCCGGGTCGATGGTGCGCCCCACCGAGGTCGCGAGCGCGATGATCGCCCTCAGGAGGTGGTTCTCGTCGTCGAACTCACGGTCGGTGAGCAGCAGCTGCCCGCCGCGCTCGACGTAGATCGTGCCCGGACCATTGATCATGATCTCGGTCACGCTCGGATCGTCGAGGAGGGCGGCGAGGGGAGCCAGGGCGGTGGAGAACGGCTGGCGCTCGAACGAGGCGACCTGGAGGGAAGACAGAGCCATGCCTCAGTCTTGCTGCCAGCGTTACGGCGGCCATCGGCCGGACGGACGGGTCTCTAGGGCCATTCGGCCTGCCAGCTCCGGGCAACGGTAGGACGGAAGGTAGTACAATCTATCCTGTGAGCGAAGCTTCAGCTCGCCGCCGCGCCAAGGTCAGCGTGACCGTGGACCCGGTTCTGCTCGAAGCGGTCGACCTGTACGTCCAGCGCCATGAGGGCACGGATCGAAGCAGGGTGATGGAAAGGGCGCTCCTGCATTGGTATGCCGCCCGCCAGGAAGAGGCGATGGTCGAACAATTCCAATCGCCCGATCCGCGCGAGGAGTCGGAGCGTCTTGCCTGGAAGCGCACTCGCCGGGCGGCGGCCGAGCGACGGCTGAGGCGCCCTGGGAGCTGACTCACCGCGCCAGTTTCCCCGGCGCGGCGAGGTCTGGCTCGTTTACACCCCGGGCCAGCCCGACGACCCGCACCAGCCGCGGCCGGCGCTCGTAGTCTCGGAGAACGTGCGAAACCGGCACCGAGATGATGTGATCGTGATTCCCGTATTCACCGCCGGAAGACTGGGACCAACGCACGTTTCGATCGAATCCGGTGTTGCGGGACTACGCCGATCGGGAATTCTGTTTTGCGAAGAGATCACAACCCTTGACAAGGACTTCCTCAGGCGAGGACCGCTTGGCACTCCGGCCTCGGGCGCGTTCATGGATGAGGTGCTCCTGGCCGTGAGGCGCGCGATCGGGGACCAGTACGCATTCTCATGAGGACGGTGGCACGACCGGCGACATCATGAGCTCCTCGGTCGCCTCGACGTGCCGGGCCGGGTTCGGCTCGATCGCCTTTCGCTCGGGCGACGAGTAGTAGGCGGCGTCCGCCTCGGCCCAGGTCTTCGGCCCCTCGTAGCGAAGGATCCACACGAACTCGTTGACGCCGGCCGTCCAGGCGCCGACCACCTGGAAGCCGAGGCGCTCCCGCAGCGGTCGGATGTGCCGCGACCACTCCTCTATCCAGGCGTCCATGGCGCCCTCGCGGATCCTGTAGCGCCGCAGCTGCCATGCCATCACCCGATCCTATCCAGAACCGAGGGCCGCCGGAAAGATCACCGGCGGCCCTCGACGCGATCGGATGTGTCGAAACCGGTCAGCCGGCCACGATACCCTCCAGGCTGCCGCCATCTGGAACCGCAACCGACTGGATCAGCGTCAGCGAGCCGGCGGGGGCGACGGCGAAGACGTCGACCGAGCCCGAGCTTCCACTCTCCACGTAGAGGAAGCGGCCCGCGGCCGACGCCATGTCGATCGCGCCCGGGATCCCGGATGCCGCCGCCGGGTTGACCAGGGTCACGCTTCCGTCGCCGCTGACCCGGTACTGACTGACGTCGCCGCTGCCGGTGTTGGCGACGTAATCAAACTCACGCAGCGAGACGATCCAGCAGGCGGCGACCTGGCCGTCGGAAACCGGCGCGCCTGCCGGGGTCAGGGTGCCGTTCCGCTCCACGCGGAAGGTTCCAACCGAGCTGGCGCCCGCGTTGACCAGCGTCAGCAGTCCGGCCGGCTCGAAGGTGAAGGCGAAGGGCACAGGGCCCTCCGGGTTGCGGACCGGCTGCGCCGAAAGCTGGCCGCCGGTCGAGACCGCGAACACGTCGACTGTGCCGTTGGCCTTGGTGGTGACCAGCAGCTGCCCTCCGCTAGGCGTGAAGCCGATCTCACCCGGCGAGGAGAGGAAGAAGGGCGGATCGGTGTTCGGCAGCCCCAGGGTGCGGGTCGAGCCCGGGATCGGCTGCAGGCTCTGGCCTTGGATCCGGTACCCGCTCACGAAGCCGGCCAGTCCCGCGTCCAGAACGTAGACGAGGTTGCCATGCAGCGCGATCCCGGTAGGGAAGGCCCCACCCGAAGCGAGCACCTGGCTCAACTCCAGCCTGTCCCCATCCACGCGAAAAACCGAGACGCTGTCGCTCCCGGCATTGACTGCCAGGAGCAGCCGGTGCGCCGCGTCGTAGACCAGCGATCCCTGCGAGCCAAGGGGATCCGACTGCGTGCCCGGAAGCTCCTTGCCCCCGCGACCACCGGTCGGGTAGGTTCCGCCCGGCGTCAGGGTCCCGTCGGCGTTGCGCCGGTAGGCGACGATGGCGTTCCCGCTCGGATCGTTGGTCTGGACGAACGCCGCCTGGGCCGGACCGGCGGCATCGGCGTCCGCCGCCTCCACGATCGCGGCTGGTGTCAGAAACCCGGCGCCGGCCGCAAGCGCCAGGATGCCCGCCCCACGAATCAGGTTCCTCATGCGATGACCTCCTTGATCGGCTAACTCGGAGCCCAGGCTCTCAGCCGCCGATCACCGCACGATGAAGGCGCGTCATCGAATCGACACACGCCGGTCGCCCGATGGCGGCGCCGCGGTCGCGCCCCTCAGGCAGGCAGGCTGAACCAGAAGCGGGTGGATCCCTCGCGCGATTCCGCGCCCACCTGTCCGCCTGAGGACTCGACCAGCTGCTTGACGATCGCCAGCCCGATTCCGGCGCCGCCTCGGGTGGGGTCGCGCGATTTCTCGACCCGGTAGAAGCGCTCGAAGACATGAGGCAGGTCCTGGGCCGGAATGCCGTCACCGCTGTTGGTGATCGATACCAGCACCTGGGAGCGGCGCGCCTCGGCGCTGAGGACCACGCGTCCGCCGGCCGGCGTGTAGCGGCAGGCGTTCTGGATCAGGTTGCCCAGCACCTGGGCCAGGTGGTC
>VBIC01000031.1:16729-21328 GCA_005881425.1 Chloroflexota bacterium
GATGCCCCTGGCCTCGAATGCGGGCCGCAGCAGCTCGCAGGCTGAGGCCACCGCCTGGGTCAGATCGACGTCCTGCCGCACCACGGACCGTCCGGGCGCGGCGCTCTCGGTCAGCGCGTCCAGCGAGCGCGACAGTCGCAGCAGGCGCTCGGCCTCTTCCCGGAGCGAGGCGAAGACCTCCGGGCTGGGCGCGATCACGCCGTCCCGCAGCGCCTCCAGGTAGCCCTGGAGGTTGGTCAGCGGAGTCCGCAGCTCGTGGGCGGCGTTGGCGATGAACTCGCGGCGTCCCTGCTCCTGCTCCGACAGGCTGCGCGCCATCTGGTTGAAGGCGTCGGCCAGGGCCTCGATCTCTTCGGGCTGGCGACGGACCATCCGCGCCTCGTAGTCACCGTCGGCGATCCTCCGCGCCACGCGCGCCATCTCCTGCAGCGGCCGGGTGAAGCGGGCCGCCAGGACCACGGCCAGGACACCGCTCACCGCGATCGCGATCGCGGTGGCGATGACGAAGATCCCCAGCACACCGTGGTCGAACATCGCGTGGGCTTCCGCCGCCGGGGTTCCGGCCTGGACCATGAGACGGTTGAAGACCGACTGGGCCACGACCAGCACCCCGAAGCCGATCACGCTCACGGCGCAGACCGTCACCAGGACCGAGAGCAGGGTGATCCGCAGCGCCAGGCCGCCGATCACGAACCGGCCGCGATTCACGCGTGGACCGCCCGGTAGCCTACCCCGCGCACCGTGGCCACGTAGCGCGGGTCGTCAGCCGCCTCGCCCAGCTTGTCGCGCAACCTGCCGATGTGGACGTCGATGGTCCGGTCGAGAGCCTCACCCCGAGCCTCTCCGTAGAGCGCGTCGAGGAGCGCCTGGCGGGTCAGGACGCGGCCCTGGGCCCGGACCAGGGCGGAGAGGAGCCGGAACTCGGCAGGCGTGAGCGGGATCAGCCGGCCGCCCCGCTTGACCTCCAGGCGTCCGAGATCGATGACCAGGTCGCCCTGGACCATGGTTTCGTCCTCGGGCGAACGCCTCCGCTGCCCGGCGGCGCGCCGCAAGACGGCCTTGACCCGCACCACCAGCTCGGCGGGGGAGAAGGGCTTGGCCAGGTAGTCGTCCGCGCCTTCGTGGATGCCGTAGACCCGGTCGGCGACCGAACCCCTGGCGGAGAGCATGATCACCGGCAGGTCCGAGCGTTCGCGCACGATACGCAGCAGGGCCAGTCCGTCCAGCTCCGGCAGCATCAGGTCGAGGACGATAAGGAGCGGCGGCGATGACCTCAGGGCCTCGAGAGCCGCCCTCCCGTCACCGGCGGTGGCGACGCGAAAGCCCTCCCGCTCCAGGTAGGTCTTGACCAGGGAGACGATCTTGGGATCGTCATCGACGACCAGGATCGGCGGGCTCACGTCGGTCTCCATATGCCGCTGAAGCTAACCCGGCGCTGTGACGGCAGCATGACGGACGCGGTCTGCGGCATCGACAGGCTCACCTTATCGGCAAGCGTGCCTGCCGAGCAAAGTGGAACGATTTCTCCTAGACTCCCGTTCGCTCGACATGGTCGGAACGCCCCTGCGCGTGCTCGCCGCGATCGTCCTGACCGGCTCGCTGGTGGCGGCGCCGGTGGTCGCGTTGCGCCAGCGGGCACCGACGCCGGTCTCGGCGGCGGCCGTCTCCCGAACGCTCTCCGCGCTCGCCGCGGGCGTTCGCCTCGATCCCGACGCCCTGCGGGCCCGTCCCGAGCCGACCCCGACGCCGACACCGGTGCCCACGCCGGCTCCCACCAGGTCCCAGGCGGCCCAGGCGCTGCGGCCGGCGCCTGCCCGATCCGTGCCGCCACCCTCCATCACCGCGCCGGCGGGCCTCCTCCTCGACGCCGATACCGGTCGCGTCCTCTGGTCGCGCAACTCGGGCGAAGCACGTCCCGCGGCCAGCGTGGCCAAGATCTTCACCGCGATGGTCGCGGTCTCCCAGTTGCAGCTGGACCGGCAGATCACCGTCCCCGCCTCGATCACCGCCCTGCCCTGGGACTCGACCCTGATGGGGCTGACGCCCGGCGAGACCCTGTCGGTCCGCGAGCTCCTCGACGGCGCCCTGCTCGTTTCCGGCAACGACGCCGCCCTCACCCTGTCGGGCGGCTCCGGCAGCGAGCCCGCCTTCGTCGCCTCGATGAACGCGCTCGCGGCCCGGATCGGCCTGCGCCAGACCCATTTCACCAACCCGGTCGGCCTGGACGACCCCGGCCAGTATTCGTCGGCGATGGACCTGGCGAGAGCCGCGCTCTACCTGGACCGGAACTACCCGCTGCTGGCCCGGATCGCCGCCAGCCCGCAGATCGACCTGCCCGGCACCACGACTCACAAGGCCTTCCGGCTCGTCAACCTGGACAGGCTGCTCTGGACCTACCCCGGCGTCAACGGGTTGAAGGGTGGCTACACCGGGCTGGCGGGCGGCTGCGTGCTGACCACGGCCACCCTCCACGGCCATCACCTGGTCGCGATCGTCCTCGGGTCGCCGCCCCCGCCGGCGCCAGGCGCCTTTGCCGACATGAAGGCCCTCCTCGACTACGCCTCCGCCCTCTACTCATAGCTTCCTCATCCTTCTGTAACCGTCTCGAAAGGTTGGGGCTGGCACGCTGGTGCGGCGGCGGCCTGGTCCGCCTGCCATCCCGCGGAGAAGGAGGTGAAGAGCAAGCGTGACTTCAACCCAGAGGATCCTGATGGTCGCGGGCGTCGCCGGCTCACTTTTGGCCGGCGGGGTGATCGGCGCGACGCTGGCCGGCCCGCTGGCCGCGGCGGCGGCGACCTCACCGTCGGCGTCCACGAGCCCGAGCGCGAAGGCCAGTCCATCGGCCGGGACCTTCAAGTCGAACGAGGACGCCACTCACGAGGCGGGTGAGAGCGCGACCGTCGAAAGCCAGGAGAACTCCGGCCAGCGACCGGGCGGCGGAGTCTTCAGGCCCAACGAGGACCCGACCCACGAGAAGGGCGAGAGCGCCGCGCGCGAGGCGCAGGAGAACGCCGGACAGCGACCGACCGTACCCTGACAGCGATCGACGTCCCGAACAGGCGGAGCCGGCTCCAACCGGCTCCGCTGTCGTATCCTCACCGGGTGAGAGGAGGGAGATGGCGGTCAGGACCCGGCTGATCGCAGCCGTCGCCGGTGTCGCGGCGGCCGCCGCCGGGGCGGCGGGGCTGCGCGAACTCCTTCTGCGAGCGCCGGTGCCGCCCCGACGCGAGTTCCTGGCCACCGCCGGGCTGGCCCAGCCGGTCGAGGTGCTGATCGACGGCTCCGGCGTGCCCCACGTCTACGCCAGGAGCGCGGCCGACCTGCTCTTCGCCCAGGGCTACGTCCACGCCCGCGACCGGCTCTGGCAGATGGAGCTGAACCGCCGCGTCTCGCGGGGGACGCTGGCCCAGCTCTTCGGCGCCGCGGCGCTGGAGGCCGACCGCTTCCTTCGCCGCCTGGGCTTCGCCCGGCAGGCGGCCGGCGACCTGGCCGCGATGACCCCACAGTCGCGTGCCCTCCTGGAGGCCTACAGCGCCGGCGTCAACGCCTACGTCGCGCGCCATCGCCGCCCGCTGGAGTTCACTCTGCTGCGTGCGCGGCCCGGTGCGTGGCAGCCGACCGACACGCTCGCCTTCGGCCGCTACATGGCCTGGACCCAGACCCCCAACTGGGAGACCGAGCTGATCCGTGCCCGCCTCCTGGGCACGCTGCCTCCCGAGGGGGTCGCGGCGCTGGAGGCCGGGTTCGGCTGCGGGGGATTCTCGTGAGGCCGCCAGGGTCTTCGCCCTCTTCGGAGGCCTTCACGGCGGCGCCTCCAACAACTGGGTGGTGGCACCCCAGCGGTCCAGCACCGGCCATGCCCTGCTCGCCAACGATCCTCACCTCTACCCGCGGATCCCCGCCGCCTGGTACGTCCTGCATCTCAACGGAGACGGCTTCGACGTCGCCGGCGCGTCACTCCCAGGCGTGCCCGGAGTCATCATCGGCCACAACGCGCACCTCGCCTGGGGCATCACCGCCGGGATGGCGGACAGCGAGGACCTGGTCCTGGAGCAGCCCGACCCGCGGACGCCGGGCAGCTTCCGCTTCGGCGAGGCGTCTGAGAGCCCGACCATCGTCCACGAGGTGATCGAGGTCCGCGGCCGGCGCGAGCCGGTGGAGGAGGACGTCGTCGTCACCCGGCACGGACCGATCCTGAACGGGACGCTCGACCTCCCATTGGACGGCGCGCCGCTCGCCCTGCGCAGCGCCCTGCACGACTGGCCCAACCCGGTGCAGGCCCTGCTGCGCCTGAACCAGGCGACAGACTGGCCCGACTTCCGATCGGCCCTCGAGGACTGGACCTTCCCCTGCCTCAATTTCGTCTACGCCGACGTCGGGGGGACGATCGCCTACAAGCTGGCGGGGCGGGTGCCGATCCGCGCTAAGGGCGATGGCTACGCGCCGGTCCCGGGCTGGACGGGCGAGTACGAGTGGACCGGGTACGTTCCCTTCGACGAGATGCCCGAGGCCGTCAACCCGGACGACGGCTATTTCGCCACGGCGAACACCCGGCCGGCCGCGCCCTCGGCGCACTTTTTGGCCCGGGACTGGATCGAC
>VBIC01000032.1 GCA_005881425.1 Chloroflexota bacterium
TTAAACGGGACTGACTGTAGATCAGTTGGCCTAGCGCCTTCGGGGGTTCGAATCCTCCCCTGCCCAGGTCCAAAGCCCACGTAGCTCAGGTGGTAGAGCGATGCCTTGGTAAGGCATAGGTCACCGGTTCAACCCCGGTCGTGGGCTCCACTTTCTGAATAGGAATCGACACGCCTCATCTGAAGACAGTCGCTTAAGGAAAACCTGTCTCCAGACGGCTATGGTAGGCGCAGAGCGCCATTGGCCCTCGACGCCCATTAACCCGGTACCGTGCCTTAGCGCGGCAGGTCGGCACCGCGCATGGCGCCTTGATGCGGCGGTCGAATACCGCTCCGCACGGCCGCGGCCGGCCAAAAGCCCGGGCCCCCCACCGCTGACTTCTATTTGTATAATAGATGTGTTATATTGAAGCGCAAGGAAGCTCGTGGAGGTCCGTTATCACCCAGAGGCAGAAGAGGAGCTGGCTGAATTGTCGGTTGGTGAACGCATCGCAATGCTTAACGTGATCGAAAAGCTTCGGAGTCTTGGCCTGCGTCTTTCTTTTCCGCACCAAAGTGCGGTAAAGGGAGTACAGAGCCTGCGTGAGCTCAGGCCGCGAGCCGGTGCTAGTGCTTGGCGAGCCTTCTATAGGCGCATTCAAGATGATTTCGTAATCGCGGGTATCGGACCGGAAGCGGAAGTTGATCAGAAAGGGTACAACGCTGCGGTGCGGAGGGCCATTGAAAGGCTAAAGGAGGTTGTTGCGTGAGGTTGTCCAGGCTTCGGACGCACGACGCTGTCTTGGAGAGGCAGCTCCGTGATGATCCTTCTTTCCGCGAGGAGTGGGAGCGCACTGCTCTGGCGCGTGCCGTAGCCCTCTTGATCATCAGGCACCGCGCGAAGGAGCGCATTACACAGAAGCAGCTAGCTCGTCGACTAAAAGTTTCACAACCGTGGGTGTCCCGGCTTGAGAGTGGCGAGCACGATCCGGACCTTCACACGTTAAGTAAGCTGGCACGGACGCTGGGTGTCGAGTTCATGGTGAATGTCAAGCCGAGTCGCCATCGAATGAGCCTCGCGAAAAAAGCGGCCGAAAAGGCCCCTGTCGTCGAGCAGTTCACCAGCGACGGCAGCCGAGTCCTGGTAGCTGCAGGCTAACGCAGGGTACCCGCGCGCCGCTAAAAGGAAAAGCACCGGCCCGTTACGTGTCTACGGCATGAGGCAGAGGCCGTAACGGCTTCGCGGGCAACGACCAGCGCCGTCCGATCGCGAGCCAGGTAGCGGCGGCGATGCCGGCGATGAGCGCGAGCCAGACTCCGATCGCGGCGGCCCAGTCGCCGCTGGCCAGGTCGCGAATCACCGTTCCCTGGATGAACAGGCGCGGTACGTAGGCCAGCGCCCGCAGCTGGTTCCCGACCAGGAAGTCGGGCCACGACGGCGTCGCCCCCGTGGGCAGCACGTAGTAGAACTGGGCCACCAGCACCGCGTTCCAGGCCATGAAGACCCCGGCCACCGTCGCCGGAACCCGGGAGCGCAGGCGCGCGCTGAGCCAGGCGAAGACTCCGCCGAGTCCGAGGGCCAGGAGCAGGCTCTGGTCGGTCAGCCGGCGAGCCCCGAAGCCGACCCCGCCCCACCAATCGGAGAGTGCGGCGTTGAGGACGAGCTCGCCCAGGCCGATGACGATCAGGGCGCCGGCGAACCAGCCCAGGCGCCGGACCACAAGCGGCAAACCGAGGACGGCGATGGCCACGATCGGGCTCCAGGAGAGCCAGCCGTTGTGCGTCGACGCCAGCAGCTCGAGCAGGTGCGGATGCGTGAAATCGAAGGTGATGTTGGGGGCGGCGGCCGGAAGCCACCGGCCGTAGATGACCTGGTCGGTCACTAGCTGGGGCAGTCCGGCCAGCAGCGCCCCTCCGGCGAACGCCGCGTAGCCGCCGATGAGCCTGCTGGACCAGTGCCCCCGCGCGATGAGCCAGGCGGACTCGAGCGGGATCAGAGCCAGGAACAGGACCTCGTTGACGTGGATGATCGTGGCCAGCCCTCCCAGGATGCCGGCCGCAAACCACTGGCTCATCCGGCGCCGTCCGTGCGTGCGGTAGACCAGCACCGCGTACGCGGTGATGGTGAAGAGCGCAAAGGTGTGGTAGTAGGCGGGCTCGAACAGCGTGTAGACCACGAGCGGCGTGGCGAAGACGACGGCAGCGACCGCGAGCGCGGCCGGCCAGGAACCGAAGAGCTCCCGGACCAGGCGGTAGATGAGAAGCAGCGCGATCGACAGATAGAAGAGGGAGGCGAGGGTGAAGGACAGCTGGTATTCCTCGCCGAGCACCGGATCCTGCGTGCCGGGAAGGGCGAGCATCACCAGGTGGGTCAGGCCGTAGAAGGGCAGCGCCAGCAGAGCCGCGCCCACCGGTTTGTAGTTTGCGGTCAGCCCGTTGGCCAGGTGGTGCTGGAGGTTTTCGGGATAGACGGGGGTGCCGGCGGCGAGAAACCGGTTGAAAGTGGGCGCCATGTCGAAGGTCCGGCTGGCGACCAGCGCCGGGAGATAGGCGTAGTAGCCGACCCCGTCGCCCCGAATCGTTGTCCTGAAGCCAAGCGCCAGGAGAACGACGGCCGCCACGCCCAGCCAGATGAGAGCGCGATGAGAAAGATCGCGCGTTTGCATGGCGTCGGCTAGGATAGCGCAGAAAATGCTCGCCGATGGTCGACTCTGCCTCGTCATTCCCGCCCACAACGAGCGGGACAGCATCGGCCGGATGATCCACGAAGCCCGGTCGGTGCTTCCGACCCTGGCGCCGGATTTCCAGATCCTGGTGGTGGACGACGGCAGCACGGACGGAACGGCGGATGTCGCACGTGCCGCGATGGAAGGGGATGACGGCCGCCTGCGCCTGATCCGCCACGAGCGCAAGAGCGGCGCCCTGGTCAGCGTGGCCGACGGCCTGCGCGCGGCCGAAGGTGAGTACGTCGCCTACATCGACGGCGACGGCCAGTTCCGCGTCCAGGACCTCGAGCTGCTGGCCCGGGAGCTGGGCCACGCCGACCTGGTCGGCGGGCGCCGCCTCAATCGCGCCGATCCCTGGTTCCGGTCCATCGTCAGCGGCGTCTTCAACCTGGCCGTGCGCCTCCTCTACGGCCTGCCCTACCGGGACATGGACTGCGGCCTGAAGCTGATCCGGCGCTCGGCGCTGGAACGGATGAGCCCGCTGATGGGACGCTCGGCCTGCCTCAACGCCGAGCTCTACTTCAAGGCGCGGCGGTCCAGGATGCGAGTCGTCCAGATCGCGGTGCCGCACTATCCTCGGCTGACGGGAAGGCGCTCCGGTGGAAGGCTGCGGCCCATCGCCCGCGCCCTGCGCGAGCTGGTGCTGCTGCGGCTGCGGCTGGCCTCACGGTGGCGACCCGCCGGCGCCGGCCTTCCGAGCCCGCAGTGAGGCGGCTGCTGGGCACGCGGCTTTACGGCTCCGCCGGATCGCTCGCGATCGCGCTGATCGGCGTCGCCCTGCTCCTGCACATCGAGGCTCCCGCTGAGGTCGCGGACACGCTGGACCAGGTGTCGATCGGGCTGGTCGCATTGGCCATCGTCCCCGCCCTGGTCTTCGGCCTGGCCCGGGCCTGGCGCTACGCGATCCTGCTCGGGCCGCAGGCTCGCAGCCGTCCCGGCACGCTGGTCGCGGTGTCGCTCGCCGGCTGGTCGATCAGCCTGGTCCTACCCGGCGTGGTCGGGGAGGCCGCCTTCATCTGGCTGGCGCGGACCCGCCTTGCCGTCCCCGTCATGCGGGCCGCGGGCGCGGTCTTCCTGGCCCGCCTCTTCGACGCGGCCAGCCTGCTGCTGATCGCGCTCAGCACCGCGGCCGTCGCCGGCGTGCGCCTGCCCGGCGTGGTCCTGCCTCTGGCCGCGTTCCTGGCGGGGGCAGTCCTGGCGGCGCTGATCGCCCTGCTCTGGGCCTCGCCCCGGCGCACTGTCCTCGGAATCCTGAGCCGGGTCCCACGCGGCCTGTCACTTGCGCAGCGGACCGGCGAGGCCCTGGAGGAGCTGAGCCGCACCCACCACCTGGGCGGGCTGATCGCCGCCACCGCGCTGGCGCGCTGCGCCACCGCGCTCCTCTATTTCTCCCTCTTCAGCGCCCTGGGCGAGCCGGTGACGCTGTGGCAGGTGTGGTTCGCGCTCTCGATCCGCACCCTGCTGCTGGCCGTGCCCATCCAGGGATTCGGCGGCTTCGGTACCACCCAGCTCTGGTGGACGGGAGCCCTGACCCTGCTCGGCTTCCCGATCGAGGAGGCGGCCGGCGCGGCGCTCGCGGTGCACGTGCTCGACCTCGCCGTCTCCCTGCCGGCCGGGCTGGCGGGCTGGGCCGTCCTGCTGCTCCGGCCCTCCGGCCGGACTGTCAGCGAGCCTGGGCCAGGCGAGCTTTCGGCGATGGAGTCGCTGCCCCAGACCGGCGGTTGGCTCCCGCGCTGAGGACCTGCACCGGGCGCAGGGCTTCCTGTTTGGTTGAGGGAGTTCTCCAGGGCACGCCGCCCCGCCGCCAGTCCACGTTGGGCTGCTCCAGCTCCACCGGATCCACCCGCCCGCCATAACGCTGAGTCATGGCGATCACGGAGTCGATCAGGGTGTCGGCCAGGTAATGGGGCTGAAGCCCGAGGTCGAGCAGCCTCTGGTGCCGGGCGTTGTAGTAGTGGTCCTCCCGCTCCACCCGAGGGTTGGGCAGGTGGACGATCGAAGTCTTGAGGTCGTGGGCGGTGCGCGCGTCCGACACCTTGGCCGCCAGGCCGGCCACCGAGAACTGCTCGGTGAACTGGTTGAAGACCCTGTACTCACCGTTGGCGGGCGGATTCTGCAGCGCGAGGCGGACGCAGGCCACCGTGTCCCGGATGTCGAGGAAGCCGCGCGTCTGACCGCCCTTGCCGTAGACCGTCAGGGGCAGACCGACCGCCGCCTGGACGCAGAAACGATTGAGCACCGTGCCCCAGATGGCGTCGTAGTCGAAGCGGGTCCGCAGCCCCGGGTGGGCGTCGATCTCGTCGGTGCGCCAGCCATAGACGACTCCCTGGTGCAGGTCGGTCGCCCGCAGCCCCCAGACCCGGCAACAGAACTGGATGTTGTGGCTGTCATGCAGCTTGGAGAGGTGATAGAAGCTCCCGGGCTGCATGGGGAAGGGGAGGCGGTCGGAGCGGCCGTTGTGATTGATGGTGATGAAGCCCTCTTCGATGTCGATGTTGGGCGTCCCGTACTCGCCCATGGTGCCGAGCTTGATCAGGTGAGTGTCGGGCGCGTGATCGCGCAGGGCGAAGAGGAGGTTGAGGGTGCCGATCACGTTGTTGGCCTGGGTCATGGCGGCGTGGGCCCGGTCGATCATCGAGAAGGGGGCGCTGCGCTGCTCGGCGAAGTGGACCACCGCCTCGGGCTGGGCCTGCGCCACCAGATCGGCGACGGCTGACGCGTCGCCCAGGTCGAGCCGCGACCACGCGATCCGGCGGCCGGTCAGCTTCTGCCAGAGCCGGACCCGCTCCGGCATGCTGCGGATGGGGATGAGGCTGCGAGTGCCACACTCCCGGTCCCAGCGGCGCCGAACCAGGCTATCCGCGGCGATCACCTGATAGCCGCCCGCCGAGAGATGCAGGCAGGTGGCCCAGCCAAGATAGCCGTCGGCCCCCAGTACCAGGACTGTTCCGGCGGTCAAGTCAACCGAATGGTAACGCCTACCGATGAGAAAGCAATGAGAGGCGGAGGCGGGCGCCGGCGGCTCTGGGCGCGCCGACGTGGTCCAGGCCCAGGAGGGCGGCCCCGATCACGGGAGGCACCCCCAGCCTGCGTACGGCCGCCCTGGGCGCGACCGCCGCGATCCCAAGACGCACCCGTTCCAGGAAGGGGCCATCGTCGCGGTGGAAGAGGCCGCCACCCAGGATCACCTCCACGTCCTGGGCCTGAAGGCGCAGGCGCCGGATGGCGCCGCCGGCCATGGCCACGACCTCGTCGGCGACGCTCTCCAGGAGCGCCAGGGCCACGGCGTCGCCCTGGGCCGCGGCCCGGAAGACCACGGGCGGCAGCTCGCTGAGGCGGCGCTCGTCGATGCGGCCCATGTAGACCGCTTCCATCACCGAGGACGGACGCGCCAGCCGGAAGTGCGCCGGCACCACGCGCTCGAGCATGGTGCGCGGTCCCCGCCCGTCGCGGGCCCGGATGGCGGCCCCCAGCGCGTTGCGGCCGAGCCAGCCTCCGCCGGCGGCCCGGTCGCCGGAGATGTCGCCCAGCGCCGCGAAGCGCACCACCCGGCCGTCCGGCCCCACGCCCGAGCAGTTCATCCCGGTGCCGCAGACGACGCCCACGCCCCAGCCGCGGTCGGTGCCGGCGCGAAGCACGGCGAAGGTGTCGTTGCGCACCAGGGTGCTCGACGTCCATCCCTTGAGCCGGAGTGCGCGCTCGATCCGGCGGTCGTCCGCCGGCAGGTCGGCGCCGGCCAGGCAGTAGACGCCTGTCTCCGCCACCGGCGTGCCGTCGAGGTCGATACCCATCCGGGCGCAGGCCTCGCGGATCACGTCGCTCAGGGCCTTGAAGGAGGCGCCGTCCCTGCCCAGCCCGACGTGGGAGGAGCGGGGGATGCGCATCGTGGTCAGCAGGCTTCCGTCCCGGGCCACCAGCGCCAGCGCCGTCTTGGAGTCGCCGCCGTCGATGGCCAGCACCGCTGGGCGTGAGCGTGCGACCCGCCCAGCCATTAACATCCCTCGTCGTGGGCCTGAAGGTGGCCGTGGTCGGTGGAGGCAGCACCTACACACCGGAGCTGGTCGAGGGCTTCAGCGGGCGCCGCGAGCGGCTGCCGATCGAGCAGCTGGTCCTCTACGACATCGATCCCGAGCGGCTGGAGGTGGTGGGCGGTGTGGCCCGCCGGATGCTGGCCCGCAGCGACTTCGGCGGGACGCTGGACTGCACCAGCGATCGCGACCGCGCGCTGGAGGGGGCGGACTTCGTGGTGGTCCAGCTCCGCGTGGGGGGTCAGGCGGCCCGCCTTTCCGACGAGACGCTGCCGCTGGAGTTCGGCTGTATCGGCCAGGAGACGACCGGCGCCGGCGGCTTCGTCAAAGCCCTGCGCACGGTGCCGGTGGTGCTGGAGCTGGCCGAGGAGATGGAGCGCCGGAGCAATCGCGGCGCCTGGATGGTCGACTTCACCAACCCGGTCGGCATCGTCACCCAGGCTCTGCTCGACGCGGGGCATCGCGCGATCGGCCTTTGCAACGTCGCCATCGGCCTGCAGCGGCGTATCGCCGGCTACCTCGAGCTGGAGCCGGA
>VBIC01000174.1 GCA_005881425.1 Chloroflexota bacterium
ACACTCCTTCACGTAGCGCTCGGCGTTGTCCCACTCCGCCGCGAACGCGCGTGCCTGGTGGGCGATGAGACTTCCGAGCGGTCCGCAATCAGCCAGCGGCGCCAGGTGCGCGCGCCTGAGCGCCGTTTGCGCCGTCATCTGGATCGGAACCAGGGTTGTCGTGGCCGCTTCGAGCACGTCTCTGGCCGCGGCTGGATCAGCCTGCACGTTGTAGTCGTCCGCGTATGTCCAGGCCGGGAAGTCCGGGTGACCGGGAAAGATGCTTCCTCCCATCAGGCACAGCCTGGCGATGCGGAGGATGCCTGGACTTCGGCGCTCGAGGCAGGCCAGATTGGTGAAGGGCCCGATGGCGACGACCAGCGCATCCTGGTCGATGCTCCGCTCGAGCAGGTCCAGCGCCGCGGCGAGCGGGCCGGGTGCTGCTGGAACTGGTTGGGGCCAATAGCGGTGCTCTGGCGGGAGGTCGGTCCCGAGGACAAAGCGACCGATCCGGACATCGGCGCCCGCCGCGACCGGTACTCCCGTGAGGCCTGCCAGCGCCAGCGCGTAGCGGACGTAGCCGGCGCGTTTGCCAGCATGCTCCGCAACGGTGGTGACTCCGACAATCTCAACGTCAGGCCACGCCAACAGCAGAGCCAGCGCGCACAGGTCGTCGATGTCGCCGCCGATATCCGTATCCAGGTGAACTTTCATCGGCGTCAGGGCCTGGGATCTACACCTCGAGGGGCAGCTGCCAGCTTACGTTGGCTTGCTCGATAGCGAGCAGGCGTTGCTTGGTGGCGACGCCGCCGCGGGCCGAGAAGCCGCCCAGGCCTCCACGCGCGGCGATCACGCGATGACAGGGAACCACGATGGGGAACGGGTTGCGCGCCAGGGCCTGGCCAACCTCGCGGGCCAGCCGCGGGTCCCCCAGGCGACTGGCAAGCTGGCCGTACGAGGCGGTTTCGCCGGCGGGAATCGTGCGCGCCGCTTCGTAAACGCGGCGGTCGAACGCATCCACGCGGTCCATGTCGAGGTGGACGCCCGAGAGGTCGCTTGGCTCACCGCGCAGGAGCGCCGTGATCCCGTCAATGGCCTGGCGGATGGCAGGCGCTGGCGCCGACTCCAGGGCGCCTGGAAAACGCCGCCTGAGGCGAGCGCGCACCCTCGCCGCGTCTGGCTCGGGCAACTGCACGCCCGAGACGCCGCGCTCGTTCCAGGCGATGGCGCCGGTACCGAGCGGCGTCTCAAACAGCGTGAAGCTATCTGGCATTGGTCTTCAGCATACGTAAACACGCTTTACTCGTTGCTGGTTGCAGCCCTGGCCAACTCGGCAGCCATGGCGCGACGTTCATCGGCTCGCCCGCCGAGGTCAGGCCATGGGCAGCCTCAGATCGAGAGTCGCCCGCCATGCGCAGCACGCGCAGCGCGTTGAGGGGCTGCCAACGGCCATCGGGCCTTCTTCGTCGCACCAGCAGGCCCAGTGCGTCGTTGGCGCGCTCGTCACCGAGCCTTCCAGCGCGGCCAGCGAACGCGCTGACGACCGGGCCGCCAGCGATCGCCTCAGGATCGGGCTCGAGTCTTTCGCCGAGGACGTCTCGACGGGTCAGGTAGCCGACCGCAGGTTCCTCTGAGGCGAGCAGCCAGGCGATCGCCGGCGTGGTATCTGTCAGGCGGGAAGGCGCAACAACGGCCACGAGCCTGTCCCCAATCGTATGCTGTCGCGAACGGAACTGACGATTGACGGGTGCGCCTGGCGCTACACTGGAGGGCGCCAGGTGGCCGGGATGGATTGGGGCGGCCGATGCTCGTAGTCACGACAGAAAATGTGCCCGGGCAGCGCGTCCGCGACGTCAAGGGCCAGGTGTTCGGCGTGGTGGTGCGCAGCCGCGGGCTGGGGGGCAACATCATGGCCGGCCTGCGGTCGCTGGCTGGGGGTGAGATCACCGAATACACCCAG
>VBIC01000114.1:0-200 GCA_005881425.1 Chloroflexota bacterium
CGTGGCTGATGCGGCTCGAGTGGTCGTCGACAGCGAAGGCCAGGTGGTAGGTGGGGTAGCCGTCAGATTTCAGGAGCACGTGGTCGTCCAGGGTCGCGTTCTGAAAGGCGACCGTGCCCATGACCAAGTCATGGAGGACGGTTTGACCCTCGGTCGGAATACGCTGGCGCACGACGAAGCGCTCGCCGGTCGCAGCCCGG
>VBIC01000114.1:304-22699 GCA_005881425.1 Chloroflexota bacterium
TCGCGATAGCGTTCGAGGTGCTCCGACTGAATGATGGGCTGCTCGTCCCAGGTGATCCCGAGCCATCTGAGTCCCTCCTGGATCTGTTCCACGCTTCCCGGGACCAGCCGCGCCCGGTCCGTATCCTCGATCCGCAGCAGGAAGGCGCCGTGGCTGCGGCGGGCGAAGAGGTAGTTGAAGAGCGCGGTCCGGGCGCCGCCAAGATGGGTGTGGCCAGTCGGGCTCGGAGCGTAGCGAACGCGCACCGGCGCGGTGGGCTCGGCCATCTCAACGGAAGCTTACGAAACGCCCTCGGCGGGAAACCGGCTTCAGGGATCGTGCAGGATGGCGATCGATCCGCTCAGGGGAAGGGCGACGTAGACGCGGTCGGTTGACGGATCGACGGCGAGGCTCCCCGCCCTGGGGCCGGTTCCCGCCACGCCCACGGGCTTGAGGCTGACGGCGTCGATGACCGAGATGTTGCGGCTCCCGGCGTTGGCCGCGAGCAGGTGGTGGGTGTGCGGGTTGAGGGCGACCTGGTCGGTGCCGCTGCCGATGTCGACCGAACCCAGGCATCGATCGAGGAGGACGTCGATGACGCTCATGACCAGGTGGTCCGCGACGAAGAGCCGGTTTTGATCCGAGTCGTAGGCCAGCCCCGTGGGGGCTTTGATGGCGCATCCGCGGAGCACGGTGGTGACCTGCTGGCTGGAGTCGTCGACCACGGCGATCTGGTCGCGGTCGTTGATGGCGGTGAAAACCTGGCCCGTCCCGGCGTCGACCGCCATCAGCTCCGGCGTCCCGGGGAGGCTGACGGCGCCGACCACGCGCCGAAGGCTCCGGTCGACGAAGGCGAGCCTGTGCGCGGCGGGGAGGGCGACCACCACGACGTCGTGCAGCGGATCGTAGGCGATGGCGTCGGGGGCGGCGCCGGCTGGGATCAGCTTCACCACCCGCATCGCCTGGGATTGGGTGTGAGGGCGACCGCGCGGATCCCCGCGAGCCCGCCCACGCTGGCCACCGTCTTGCCCTGCATGAGGTCGACCACGTCCAGGGCCCCATTGCTGGTGTGCGCGACGTAGAGGCGATTGACCCGCTGGTCCAGGATCAGCTGGTCGATGAGAGGGCCGGGGCCGGTCTCCCTGGGCAGCGGGACGTAGCCGAGGGAGGTCAGTGGAGGATGGATGACAGCCTGCGCCGTTCCGCATGCCGCGAAGCAGAGCGCTGCGGCGGCAGCCGCAGCGGTGGGAAGCAGTCTGCGGATGGGACAGATCATAGCCCGGCCACCGAGGGTCAACGCGGAGCTCGCGACGATCCGGCGCCGGGCCGCCAAGCTGAGCGTCACCATATACGATTTCCTGCTTCGATCGTTGACACAACTGTTGAGCATCGGTATGCTGGCGACAACGGGCCGGATCTTGACGGATCGTGGACCTTGGTGACAATGAGTGCAAAAGGTCGAAGGGAATTTCAGCCGGCCGGGGAGGGAGCGTCAGTGAGCGCGACCATCGAGGTACTGCGGAATCGGATCTACGAAGACGATGACTCGGAGGTCCTGGTCTCGAAATCGACCTGGCCGTTGAAGATCTCGGGCCTGGTCTTCGCCGGGCTGCTGGTCATCGGCCGCTCGGCCAGCTACGGCAACCTGACCTGGACCCCGGCCTACCATCCGCCCACGAGCCCGCTGGTGGTGACCCACCCGGCGCCGCAGGCACCGGCGCCCAAGCCGGCGAACGTGATGCGGATCGATCCGGCGCTGGTCAACCGGCCCAGCGCGGCCTCGGAGGTGGTCGTCTTCAACGCCGGTGACGGCGGGGACGGCAAGGGCAAAGGCGGCAGCGGCCACGCAGGCGGCAACGCGGCGGGTGGTCATGCCCACGCCGCCGGCGGCAGCGGGACCGACCAGGCGGAGCGCAACCACGACACGCGTGGCGACCTGAACAGCAACATGCACACCGGCGCCAGCGGCAACGGCGCGGGCGGGGACGACAAGACCGGCGCCAAGACTCATGGGGCATCGGGCTCTGCGGAGAGTCCGGGGGCGCCATCGGCAGGATCGAATCCGAACGGCGGATCCGCGGGAACCGCGGGATCCAGCGGCTCGGCCAAGGCATCTGGCGGCTCCGCCACGGGGAACACCGCCGGGGCCAGCGCCGGTTCGTCGGGAGCCAGCGCGGGCTCGGCCAAGGCAGGTTCCGCGAAGGGGCACCAGCATGCCGCCGGGGCCAGTGCGGGATCGGCCGGCGGCAGCGCGGGATCGGCCAGCGTCAGCGCGGGTGGCAGCGCGGGATCGGCCGGCGGCAGCGCGGCATCGGCCAGCGTCAGCGCGGGTGGCAGCGCGGGATCGGCCAGCGTCAGCGCGGGCGGCGGAGCCGGCGCCGCGCTGAAGATGATGGCGAGTCACGGGCTGCACCTGGCTCTGGGCGTCAGCGGCGCCAGTGGAGCGGGTGGTGCTGGCGGAGCCGGTGGCGCCGGTGGTGCGGCGGGAGCCGGCGGAGCGGCCGGAGCCGGCGGAGCGGCCGGAGTAAGTGGGGCGGCCGGAGTGAGTGGGGCAGCCGGTGCCTCTGCCGCGGCCGGCGTCAGCGGCGCGGCCGGCGGCGGAGTGGCGGCCCAGACCGGGACGCTGGCCTCCACCGGTGGCGGACCGGCGGCCGCGGACCCCTCGCGGGAAGGCATCCTGTTCGGGGCGCTCCTGGCTCTGGTAGGCGCGGCGCTGTTGCGGCGGCGCGATCGAATGATGGGCTTCTTCAAGTAGAGGACAGGACAACCGAGCGGACCGCGCCCAGCGGCGACGAGGCGACGGTCCGCTCGATGCTGCCGGACGGGCCGCGATGAGCGTCAGCTACTCGGCGATCAAGGCCTTCTCGGAGCCGGCGGCGATGGCCGCGTTTCTCGATTCGCAGGTCATCGGCCCGGTACTCTCCTCGGTCCGGGTCGCCCGGGTTCGAACACGTCCCGGCCGGCGCTTCGAGGCGCCACGCGTCCTGTGGAACGTGTATGAAGCCGAGCTCGAGCTGCCCGGCGGGATCGAGGTCCGACCGCTGCTGTGGACCAAGGCATTCTTCGACGACGGGGAGTGCAGGGAGTACGCTGCCCGCATCCGGCCGCTGCTCCAGGCCCGCACCGGCAACCCGCTGGACCCGGAAGGCTGGGCCCGCTTCTATCCGGAGCGCAACCTGTTCCTCTTCTTCTATCCCGCCGATCCGGTCTTCCCCGCGCTGCCCAACGTCTCGCAGGCCGACCGCGTCCTGACTTTCCTGGAACCGCTGGCGCGAAGACAGCGGCCCGGCCTGGGCGTCGGCGCGGTGAGCGTGACGCGGATCAAGTACCTGCCCGAGATCTCCTGCATCCTTCGATACGACGTCGACCTGGGGGAGGCCGCGCCGCTCTCGATCTACGGCAAGGTGCAGCACAGCCGTCGAGGCCAGCTGACCTACGAGGTGATGAGGGCGCTCTGGGCGCTGCCGGCGCGAGCCAGCGGAGACCTGGTGCTGGCGGAGCCCCTTGCCTATCATCCCGAGCTGGACCTGCTGCTCCAGTCGGCGGTGCCCGGGGTCGAGGTCCCCGGGCACCGCCACTCCGAGATCTTCATGCGGCAGTGTGAAGCGGCGGGGCGCACCATCGGCCACATTCACGGGTCTGGCATCACCGCGGGGCCGGCTCACTCGCTGGCGGTCGAGGTCGAGCGCCTGCGCAACCGCCTGGAGGAGTTCAAGATGTCCTCGCCGGCGGTTTACCTGGGCCTGCGCGACCTCCTGCTCCAGATCGACGCGTCAGCCCGGCGGCTGCCGGCCGAGGCACCCGTCCCCTCCCATGGAGACTACAAGTACAACCAGTTCCTCTACGACGGCGCGGGATTCGGCCTGATCGACGTGGAGTATTTCGTGCAGGCCGAGCCCAGCTTCGACCTGGGGAAGTACTGCGCCCACGTCTGGCCGTCCGCCCCGCAGGACTGGTCCGACACGGCCCAGGCCGCGCTCGCCCGAAAGGCGTTCCTCGACGCCTACCGCGCGCTGAGACCCGAGTATCGAGGCGCGCGCCTCCCGGTCTACGAGGCGGTATCGCTGGCGACCCGGGCGCTGGTCGTGACCTGGGCCCAGAGCCGGAACTGGGATTACACGGCGCAGACCCTGATCGCGCTCGCCTACGAGCGGCTCAAGTCTCGCTGGGACGAGTAGGGTCGGGCTTGCGGCCGACGCCGTTGAGGAAGCAGCCGAACAGCGACGGGACCTGGACCTCGAGCAGGCGATAGGCGGGCGAGGCCTGGCGCTTGCGCAGGCGGCGCCCGATCCACGGGATGTCGCCCAGCACGCTCCCGCCGTGACCGGCAACCTGGACCGCCTCCAGCCCGGGCAACGCGAGCAGCCGGCGTAAGGCGCCGGCGGTGAAAAACCGGATGTGGGGATCGCCCCAGGGTTGCTCGACGGCGTAGGAGTAGCCGAACGGGTTCCAGCGGCCCAGGAGCAGGAGGTCGAGACGGCGGCGCCAGTAAGCGACGTTGGGCGTGGTCACGATCAGGTAGCCGCCGGGCTTCAGGACCCGGACCATCTCGCTCACCACCTGGGCCGGAAAGAAGACGTGTTCCAGCACCTCCAGGCAGAGGACGGCATCGAACTCGCCGTCGGCGAACGGAAGGGCGGCAGCGTCCTCGATCTGGCGGGCGTCGAGCCCGATCGCGCGAGCTTCCGCCACCGCGGTCGCGGAGATGTCCACTCCGACGTAGGTCCGGCCGGTGGCCGTCAGCGGGCGGCCGGCGGCGTGGCCGTGGCCGCAGCCGACGTCGAGGCATCTGGCCGTCCCCGGGATCCAGCGATCGAAGAGGCGGGCGACGGCGGGGAAGGGCGTGTCGATGAGCTGGGGACGGGTGACGTCGGGAGGGCGGCGATCCGGTGGAAGCCAGTACCGTTCGTAGTACTCGGACACGCTGCTGGCCGGCCGCAGGCCGGGCGAGGTCCGGTCGCTCATGGCTCCCTTGCGATCCGATTCAGCGCCTCGATAACCCGCTCCCGCTCGGCATCGGTCAGGCCGGGGTGCACCGGGATGGAGAACATGTCGGAGGCGGCCCGCTCCGCCACCGGACACTGGACCTGGGCAAACTCCCGATAGGCCGGCTGGCGGTGGACGGGGACCGGGTAGTAAACGCCGCTGGCGACGCCCGCCGACCGCAGCCGCTCCCGCACCTCGTCCCGGGAGTGACGCGCTCCGTCCCTTACCCGAAGCGTGTACTGATGGTAGACGTGCGTCGCCTCGCGCCGGACGGCCGGGCGGGTGAAGCCGTTGACAGCCACCAGCTCGTCGTAGAGGCTGGCCGTTTCCCGGCGGCGCCGGGTGAGCGAGGGAAGGCGCGCCAGCTGAACGGCGCCGATCGCGGCCTGCATCTCGGTCATGCGGTGGTTGAAGGCAACCGCGTCGTGAAGATAGGGCTGCGCGGCGTAGGCCTGGTGGCGAAGGCTGGCGCAAGCCCGCGCGACCTCGGGATCGTTGGTGATCACCATCCCTCCCTCGCCGGTGGTCAGGTTCTTGGTGGCGTAGAAGGAGTAGACGGCGGTTCCGAAGGAGCCCAGCGGCCGCTCCGCGAAGGTCGCGCCGATGGCCTGGCAGGCGTCCTGGATGAGGAGCAGCCGATGCCGGCGGGCCAGCTCCTCGAAGGCCTGCAGGTCCGCCGGGTTGCCGTGCAGGTGCACGGGAACGATGGCCCTGGTCCGGGGCGTGATCGCCCGCTCGACCAGGGCGGGGTCGAGGTTCAGCGACGAGTCGACGTCGCTGAAGACCGGCCGGGCGCCGGCGTGGACGATGGCGTTGGCGGTGGCGATGAAGGTCAACGGACTGGTGATGACCTCGTCGCCCGGTCCGACGCCACTCGCCCGCAGGGCCAGGAACAGCGCCGCCGTCCCGTTCGAGGTGGCCACGGCGAAGCGGGCGCCGCTGACGGCGGCCACCGAGTCTTCGAAGGCCTTGACCCGCGCCCCCTGGGCGAAGGCTCCCGAGCGCATCACCTCGAGGACCGCGGCCTCCTCCTCGGGACCGAACTGGGGACGGGCGATAGGAATCAGGGCCTCAGCCATTCCTCTCTCCTGGATCGAGCTGGTGCTGCCGGTGGCAAGCGGGGCAGGCGCCCGCCTCGTCGAGCCTGGTTCCGCACTCGCAGACGAAACCGCGCAGCCGCGCGGGGTTGCCGAAGACCAGGCCGTGCGCCGGGACGTCACGGGTGACGACCGCGCCGGCCCCCACCATGGCGAAGCGGCCGATGCGGATCCCGGGGAGTATCGTGCAGCCCCCGCCGATGGAGGCTCCCTCCTCCACCTGGACGCCGCGGACCCGCCAGTCCTGGCGGTGTTTCAGCTGCCCGTACGGCGTCACCGCCCGCGGCAGGCGATCGTTGAGCAGGCTGCTGTGGGGGCCGATGAAGACGCCGTCTTTCAGGACCGCTCCCTGGAAGACGGAGACCCGGTTCTCGAGCTTGACCCGATCGCCGACGACGACGCCGACGTCGATGTAGACGCCTTTGGCCAGGATGCAGTCGGAGCCGATGCGTGCTCCCTCGCGCACCTGCGCCTCGTTCCAGATCCGCGAGCGCGCTCCGACCGTCGCCGCGGGCGAGACGTCAGCGGTGGCGTGGACCTGCGGCCGCTGATCGGGCTCGGCCTTCCGCGCCAGGACGATGTAGCCGTTGCCGACCGACCGGATCACCGGCGTCCCGCGCCCGGCCAGGCTCTGCAGGCGGGCCTGCAGGCGGCGGTCGAGCGCGGGGGACAGCGCCCGGTTGAAGAACGTGAGCGGCCCGAAGCCGTAGGTCTGCGAGCGTCCCTTCCTCAGCCCGGCACCCTCGACCAGGCGGTCGAACTGGCGCAGGCTCAAGCTGCGGGCTCGCACCTCGTGGGGCGGACTCTTGCGAAGCCCGAGGCGGCGCAGGCCGCCGCTCGTGATCCGTCGGGCGGGTTCCAGCCAGGGGTTGTGCATCGGCTCCAGGAGCAGGGGCAGGCCGGCTCGGTTGGCGCCGCTGAGGATGGCGACACCGCCCGGCTTGAGGACTCGTGCCATCTCGGCGACGCCCTGAGCCGGCGTGTGGAGCCAGGCGATCACGCCCAGCGCGAGCACCAGGTCGTAGGTCCCGGACTCCGCCTCCAGGGCGTGCACGTCGCCCCGGACCGCATGGACCTGATCGGCGACGCCCTCCGCAGCCGCCTGGTGGCGCACCATCGCCACCATGGCCTCCACCGGGTCGACGGCGTCCACCCGCAAGCCACGGCGGGCGAGGGCAACGCTGCTGAGCCCGGCCCCGGCGCCCACGTCGAGAACCCTGGACCCGGGGGGCAGACCGAGCTCGTCCGTCCATCGCAGCGCGATCTCGAGCCGGCTCTGAAAGAGAATGCTGCCCGGGTCCTCGCGCCGGTAGACGTCCTGCCAGAAGCGCGCGCCCTCCACGAAGTGGGCGTCGACCGCCCGCTGGGCTTCGATCTGTTGCAGCCATCCACTCCTCACCGCACCGCCACCTCCGGGACTTCCGCGGGGCGAGCCTTCACCTTCGGGCTCCGCGGGCGCCGTGCGATCCGTCCCCGCAGCGTGTCCGAGGCCAGCAGCCGCATGGACATGAGGAAGGGGAGTGGATCGCCGAGGGAGAATGTCGAGGATTCCTGGACGCCGCGGTAAGAGCCCAGCCAGCCGGCGAGCCGGAGGCCATCGCTGCGGCGGTAATGGCGAAAGGCGATCAGCTCGGAGTCCTCTCGGAACCAGCGGCGGCCGTCGCGGACCTCGACCTCGGGCACCGCCTGCCCCGTGAGGTCGAGGTACAGCGCGCGCGCCACGTCGAGGCCGTGGCGGTCGACGAAAAGCCGGAACGCGCCTCCCAGCCGCGGGTTGACGTCCAGCACCTTGTAGGTCCCGTCGCGGGCGTCGAAGCGGAAGCCGATGTCGACGATCCCCTGGTAGCCGATGGCGCCCAGGAAGCGAACGGTCTGGGCGATCAGCTCCGGGTTCTGCCGCAGCTCACCCATGGCGCAGTGGCCCATGTGGGCGGGGTGCTGACGGATCTTGACCCCGGTGAACGCCGCCAGGCAGCTGGAGGACGAATCGAAGTAGCCGTTGAAGATCCAGACGTCCTGATCGCGGCCGGGGACGTATTCCTGGAACAGGACGTTGGGCTCTCCGCTGCACTCGGCCAGCGCGGCGTAGTGCTGGAGCAGGCCGGCGGCGTCGTGGGCGATGCCCTTGTAGGTGACGTCGGGACGGCTGCGAACCGGCTTGACCAGGACGGGATAGGTCATGGAGGCGGCCAGCCTGGCGGCGTCGGCGGCGTCGAGGGGCACGGCGACGCGAGGCGTCGGCATGCCCTGTCGGGCGGCCAGCCGGGCCAGTCCCTCTTTGGACGCCAGCGCTTCTACCACCGGCAGCGGAGTGTGGGGAAAGCGAAAGCTCGGGGAAAGGCGCCCGGCGTTGGCTGCGATGAAGGTCGCCCACTCGTCGGTCCCGGCCAGCAGGATCGTGCCCGGGCCCAGGCGCTCGCCTCCGCGGAGCAGCTGCTCGACGATCCGGTCAGGGTCGCCCGTCGGGCGGCCATCCTCGCCTGCCTCCACCAGGCCGGCGCAGAAGCGCGAGGCGTTGGGTATGGAGGTCGACCTGTGGGCCAGCCCGTGGACGGGCACCCCAAGCCGGCCGAGGCTGCGCATCACACCCAGGCCTCCGATCCACCTGGGAGGCACCAGCACCAGCACCGGGGCCGGCGAGCCGGTCACGCCCCCGCCTCCTCGGCGATGCCCAGCGCGAGCGCTTCGCGACCGTCGAACTGGACGACCAGGTCCAGGTCGTCCACGTGGGCGAGCACGAAGTCGATGTCCTCCGCCTGCCCCGTGGCGCGCAGGAAGTCGGCGCTCGGACCCTGCCGCAGAGAGTCCACCTCGACGCCCTCCCAGCGCTCCAGCTCCTGAGCCGTCCTGGCGTCCTCGGGCTGGAAGCCGGCTGCCCGCAGACTCTGGCCCATGCGGGCGCAGGCCAGGCTGTCCTCCGTACGTGCCCGCCCGCGGGCCCCGGCTCCAATCAGGGCGATCCGGCCTTCGCGCTCGACCAGGGCGGCGCAGGTGGCCGAGAGATTGCGCAGGCAGGCGACGTAGACCGCGGGCGCTCCGACGGCCAGGCTCAGCAGCCTGGTTCCGGCCGAGGAGAGGACGACCAGGGGACGGCGTCCGGCGGTCTTCTGCAGCGCCGCCGGCGAGTTGTTCATGGCGAACGAATCGGGCCGGACACCCGCGACCTCTCCGGCGAGCAGCGGGTCGGCCAGGGTCGAGGCCACCTCCAGCGCCTGGGCCTCGCTGCAGACCGGAAAGACCCGGCGGCCCTGGGCCAGGGCCGTCACGATGGTGGTCGTGGCTCGAAAGACGTCGACCGCGACCACCGCGTGGGTGGCGCCAAACCGCGGGGCCTGTTCCGGGAGCGCGGTGATGGCGAAGCTGCCCCTCATGCCCCTTCCCCCGGCCTGGGTCGCGGCGCGAGCTCGCGGTGGAAGGAATCCGCGTGCAGTCCGCGGCGATAGATCTCGACCCGGAGGATCTCCTCCAGCCGGACATTGCTGAGGTTGACCCCGTTCCCGAAGTGCGCCAGCAGGTCGAACTGGCTGCGCTTGGTCGGAGCCTCGAACACCGTGCGCTCCAACCCCCAGGCGTTCGCGAAGTGCTCGGCGAAGGCGGTATTCAGGGCGCCGGTCTCGTCGAAGAGGCCGATACCCTGTGCGTTTTCGCGTCCCTCGACCACGATCTGCTCCGCACCTGCTTCGAGCCAGCGGCGGCCGCGGTCGGTCAGACGGTCCCGGGTCGAGGCGTCGAAGGCTCCGCCATGCTTCTGCCCCAGCTCGACCTGCACTTCCAGGCCGTGACGGCGGGCCAGCTCCATGATGCCTTCGGGGCTGCGCGGCTCGGTGAATCCCTCGCCGACTTCGATCCGCTCGATCCGGAGCGAGGCGCAGAGCTCGACGAAGGCATCGAGGCAGCCGCGGGCCTGGGCGATCTCGTACGGCCCGCCGCCCGTGACCAGCGGGACCTGGAGCCGGTGGGCGGCCTCGATCTTGCTCCTGGTCGCGGCCTCGTCCGCGATCAGCCAGGTGGCCATCGAGAGCTTGAGCCGGCTCAGCAGACGGCCGCTCTGCTCCAGGTGGCTGCGCACCGTGCCCGGGTCGTAGCCCGGATCGAAGGCCGATGTCCGCGGAGGCAGGTCCGGCACGCCCAGGGCGCGGACGAGGTCGTGGGCGGTCATCTCGCGCTCAGCGGCTGATGGCGGCATAAACCGGCGTTTCCTCCTGGCGTTCCTCGATCGCGATGCCGCCCACCTTGTAGTAGCGATGCAGCAAGCGGGCCGCGGCCAGCTGCGCCGGCCGGACGCGCGCCAGGTCGGCGAGCACGAGCGGCGCGACCAGGATGCGTCCCAGCAGGTCCATGCCCCCGGGGCTGAGGGTCCAGGCAGCCTGGACCGCCCGGTCGATCCGCCGGTCCAGGGCGCCGCCCGAAAACCCGTCCATGGCGACGCCGTGCTTGCGCGCCAGGCGGACCAGCGAGCGTCCGGCGCTGAACGCCTGGCGGCGGGTGGCGCGGTAGCTGACGCTGTGCAGATGGTAGGAGAGGGCCGCGGGCTCGAAGAGGACGGGCACACCCCGGTCGCGAGCCAGCCGGACGCCGAAGTCGGTGTCCTCCCCACCGTATTCGCGGAAGGTTTCGTCCAGGCCGCCGACCGCGGCCCAGGTGGCGCGCCTCAAGGACATGTTGGCGCTCCAGACGTGCGCCGTCGTCGGATGGGCACGGTCGATGGGCGCGAAGGTGCTGATGAAGGAGCGCTGGTAAAGAAGGGACGCGCCGCGTCTGTCGTAGCCCGGCGCCAGCGGGTAGAAGCCCTGCACCAGGACGTCGCCCAGGCGCTGGTGAGCCCGCAGGTGCGCCTCGACCAGTCCGGGCGCGGCCAGCTGGTCATCATCGAGGAAGATCAGCACCTCGTGCCGGGCGATCCGGGCGGCGGCGTTGGTGGCGGCGGCGGGCCCGCCGTTGCGCTGGTCGACCCAGCGGAGGAGGTAGGGCGGATCGAGGCGCTCGAGCGCTTGCACCGTTCCGTCGGTCGATCCGTCGACGCCGACCACCACCTCGAAGGCGTCGCCGGAGGCCGTCTGCCGCTCCAGGCTCTCCAGCGTTTGCAGCAGGAAGGCCCGCCGGTTGTAGGTTGGGATCACGACCGAGGCCCGCAGCTCAGCCATCGGTACGCCGCTCCCGGGTCGCCATGACCTCGTCCAGTCGCGAGGTGGGCCGGTTGGAGAGGGCCCACAGGGTGTAGGCACCGATGGTCAGCAGCTGGGTCACGGAGCCGGCGCTGAAGGCGCCGGCCGCTCCGATCAGCCCGATCCGGGGCACCAGGACAAGCCCGAGTCCCACCGTCATGACCGTCCCCGCACCTGTCGCCCAGGCGTCGATGGCGAGACGGCCCATACCCCGCCAGGCCCCCGAAAGCAGGAGATAGAGGCCGTAGATCGCCATACCGACCGCGATCAGGGCCAGCGGATCACTGACATGCGGATAGCGATTTCCGAAGATGAGCGCGGTCAGCTGCCGGCCGAGGACGAGGAAGACGATCAGTAGGGGCAGGGTCACGGCCGTGCCCAGCGCCATCACCCGGAGCAGGAAGGCGCCTATCGAGATCTCGGGCATGCGTGACACCCGGGTTATGACCACGCCGGATACCGCCGACGGCGCCAGGTAGACCGCGTTGCCGAGCGCCTTGGCGGCCGCGTAGTTGCCGGCGGCGTCGGACGACATCAGCCTCTGCACCAGGATCAGGTCGGCGCCGATCCAGACCGCGAAGAAGACCGTCTGCAGCACCAGCGGCTGGATGAACCGCGCCACGGCGATCATGTGCTGGAGCTCGACGGTGTCGCGGACGAAGCGCAGCGCGAGAGGCGCCAGTGGCTGGACCACCGCGAGGGCAGCCAGGCTGGAGAGTCCGTAGACCGTCAAGAAAAGCGCGGCGCTGCGCTGCCCCAGCAGGGCCAGCACGATCACGGCCACGAGCTGGATCACGTTCGCCAGCAGGTAAAAGATGACCATGGCCGCGAAGCGCTCCAGGCCTCGCTGCGCCTCCCGGTAGGTCTGCAGCACCGCGATCCCCAGCAGGTTGGCGATGATCCCGAGGAGCATCGCACCGCTGAGCCGGGCGATGGCCGCGATCGGGAGCATGAGGATGGCGCTGACGGCGATCAGGACGCTGATGACGGCGATCCAGTTGCTGAAGTGGATCTCCTGCTGTCGCGGGTTGCCCTGATAGCGGGCCAGGAAAGCGGCCAGGCCGGAGGGGGCGCTGGTGATCAGGATCGAGGCGAAGCCGACGATCGCCAGGCCGTAAGCCAGCAGGCCGTAGTCGCCCGGCTGCAGCAGTCGCGCCGCCGCCACGGAGAAGAGGAAGCCGACGGCGCGGGCCAGGCTGCCCCCGAAGAACAGGATTGCCGAAGACCGCAGCAGCCCGCCCTGGGGCGCCAGCCTGCTCAGCGCCCCCGCCAGGCGCCCGCCAGCCGAGGGAGACGCGCGGTCCTGGTTAGCCCAGCGGCGGTCTGCGGGGACGGGCATCAGGGGCCCGCCGCCCACGCCGAGCCCGACGGCCGCTTCCAAAGACCCTCCCTCCCTGCGGCGATCTCGGCGACCGGCGTCCGGCGCCATCGCCAAATGCCACCAATCGTTGTCACAAAGTGTACAAGCGAGAGCGCTCTCAGCACAATGGGCCATTCGGACCTGGACGCCTGTGCCGCGTCGAAGGACGCCAGCACCTCGCCGGTAGGGGTGAGCCGGTCGCGCGTGGCGGGGAAGACGTTCTGGCTGGCGATCGAGTGGACCAGCACGGCGAGGGCTCCGGCTCGCCGTCCTTGCTCCAGGATGGACTCGACCACGCCCGGCTCGACCCGCTGGTCGGTGAAGGCGTCGCCCTCCACCGCCGCCCCGGCCTCGCCGATGATGAACGGCTTGTCGAGGGTGTGGCTCAAGGCCTCGAGCCTGGGATGGTCGTCGTAAACATGGACATCGTAGAAGTCGAGGATATCGTCATAGAGCGTAAGGTCCGGCTGGGGCTGGAAATAGAGGGTGGCGTCCGACACCGTCAGGGGTGCGTCCGGGGCGGCCCTGCGGGCGGCCAGGTAGAGGTCGTGAAGGAAGGAGTGGACGGTCGAGGTCTGGTAGCCCGGGCTCACCGGGTCAGGTGCGGGCGGCCGGGGGCGACCACCCCCCGTGCCCAGGCTGGCATAGGCCTCGTTGAAGAGGTCCCAGGCGGCAACGGTCGCTCGCTGGCGGTAGCGGGCGAGGAATTCCTCCGTTGCCCGCAGGTAACCGTCGCGCATCGCCGCGTGGCGCCCGTCGAGGGCGGCGAAGCGGAAGTTGCCCGGGCTCGATATCACCTCCTGGTCGTAGAGCACCGCCACCGCCCTTATCCCGTGGGCGTCGAAGAGGTCAAGGGTTTCGTCCAGGTGGGCCAGCTCGGCGGCGCGGAAGCCGCGAAAGCCCAGGCTCCGGTCCCAGTCCATGAGCTGGTCGAGGGCGATGAAGAGCCGGACGACCCGCCCCAGATGATGCTGCTCGATGAAGACGAGGTCCGCCGCGATGGCGGGACGGACGGCGGGCCATGCTGACGGGCGCAGCCAGGCCGTCCCGACCCAGTCGCCATCCTGGGTCAGCGGGACCCCGTAGTTGAGGCCCTTGTATGAAGGAAGCGAGGGGCGCACCGCGACCCCCACCGCCGCCGGCGCGGGCTCTATGGTCAGGAGGGCGAGCAGGACAACGGTCAGCGTCCCCGCGGCGGCCCGCTCGAGGCGCGACACGGCCCGAGGGGGCGGCCCGCCTAGGGGGCGGCCTCGATCGCCTGTGGTCCGGGCTCGACCAGGGTGACCAGCGCGTCCACCAAGAGGTGGTCAGGCTCCACCATCGAGAGGGCCTCGGAGTCCGCCGTGACCGCCGTGCGGACGGGAGCCGCCGGCATCTGTGGGATCTCCACCGGGACCCGGCTGCCGCCGTCCTTCAAGGACCGGTCGGCGGCCTCGAGCACGGCCACCACCTCGAGCCCCTGCCGCCCATCCGTCAGGGGGCGTCGTCCGGTCCGGACGCAGTCGAGGAAGTGCTCGCACTCGAGCTTCAGCGGCTCCTGCCAGGGGATGAAGGGAATCGTGATCTCCCCGTTCCTGTACGACATCTGGAATTCGCCGAAGGTGTCGGTCGCGGGAGGCTTGACGCCCTTGTCGTAGACCCGGATCTTCTCCACCAGGGCCACGTCGTTGTAGACCGCCATCTTGCGGTCGCCGACGACGGTGATCCGCCGCACCTTGGCCGGGTCCAGCCAGCTGACGTGGACGTGGGCGCTGATGCCTCCCTGATAGAGGACCTCCAGGTAGGCGACGTCGTGCACGGTGGGCTGGACGCAGGCGCTGCCCCGGGCGCTGACGGCGACGGGCGTTTCGTCCAGGACGTAGGAGAGGATCGAGATGTCGTGCGGGGCCAGATCCCAGAGCACGTTCACCTGGCTCTGGAACAGGCCGAGGCTGAGCCGGGCGGCGTCGACGTAGTAGACGCGACCCAGCTCCCCGGTATCGACCAGGTTGCGGAGCGCCTGGACCGCCGGGTTGTAGAGGAAGGTGTGGCCGGTCATCAGGGTCACGCCGGCGGCCTGGGCCATGGAGATCAGCTCCGTCGCCTCGGCCACGTTGGCGGTCAGCGGCTTCTCCACCAGGACGTGCTTCCCGGCCAGGATGGCGTCACGAGCCAGCGCATAGTGGGTCTGGATCGGAGTCGCGATCACGATGGCGTCGACGTCGGTGGCCAGCAGGGCCCGGTGGTCGGAGAAGACCTGCGTCCCCCGGTAGCGATGGCGGACGTGCTCCAGGCGTTCGGGCCGGGTCTCGGCGACGCCGGTCAGGCGTGCGGCGGGGAGCTCGTAGAAGTTGCGGATCAGCTGCGGCCCCCAGTAGCCGCACCCGATCACCCCGACCCGCACCGGCGCGTCGGCCTGGCCGGGGGGGCGGTGGCCGTTGCGCCGGCCGTGGCCGTTGCTCCTCACGCTCACGGGCGGGCGCCCGGGGAGATGGTTGATATGCTGGCTGTTAGGGAAAGACCCAGTCGCCCCTCTACCTCATCCATGTTTGCGGCCACCTGACTCTACCGGATTTTGGCGGATTCCCACAAGGATTGACAGAATTTCACCCATTGATACAATCATTGTGCGGATTCGTTGATCTGTCAATGAGTCAATCCACAAAGGCAGGAGAGGGGAACTGAGGCAGCCGGAGGCGGGGCGGTTGGTCGTGGTCGCGGCCGGGCGCAGCCCGAGGCTCGGCTGGAAGCGCGCGCTCGACATGCTCGGTGCCGGATTCCTGCTGGTGGCGCTGAGCCCGCTCATGGCCGCGATCGTGATCTTGATCCGGCTCGACAGCCCGGGGTCGCCGCTCTTTCCCCAGCGGCGGATCGGACGGAACGGGGTGCCCTTCAGGATGCTGAAGTTCCGCACCATGTTCGTCGGCAGCGACGACGCCAGCCACCGGGAGGCCGCCGCCAACTGGTTTGCCGGCCGTCCCTCCGAAAACGGCTACAAGCTCGAGCGCGACGGCCGGATCACTGGCGCCGGCCGCCTGCTGCGCGCTGCCAGCCTGGACGAGCTTCCCCAGCTGTTCAACGTGCTGCGAGGCGAGATGAGCCTGGTCGGTCCCCGCCCCGGGATCGCCTACGAGCTGGACCACTACGCCGACTGGCATTTCAAGCGGCTCACGGTGCGCCCGGGGATGACCGGCCTCTGGCAGGTAATGGGCCGGGACCGGCTTCCGGCCGGTGAGATGATGCGCCTGGACTGCCGCTACGTCGACACGTGCTCGCTGCCGCTCGACCTCAAGATCATGGCCCTCACCATTCCCACGGTGCTCGGCCTGCGCCACCCGGAAAGGGCTAGCATGGGGCGGGCAGGCTTGCCGTGAAGACTGTGGGAGACGCGCTGCGCCACCGCCTTCCGATCCTGGCGGGTGTGATTGTCGCCTGCCTGGTGATCGGCGGGGTTGTGGTCCTGCTCTCCCACCGGACCTACGACGCGCAGGCCACGCTGGTGGTCGACGCGCGCTGGGAAGGCGCAACCGATCCCGACGCGGCGCTCCGGGCCAGCGACAGCCTGAGCCAGATCTTCATCGCGCAGGCGTCGAGCCCGGGGCTGCTGCAGAAGGTGATCCAGGCCAACGGCCTGAGGCTCTCCCCGCAGGCGCTCGCCAAGCGGATCGTCGCCGGCAGCATCCACGGCACCTCACTGATCAGCATCAAGGCCACCTCCGGCAGCCCGGACGACGCTGCGGCGATCGCCAACGCGATCGCCAAGGCCCTGGTGGACCAGAACACGCAGGAGGTCAAGGCCCGCTTCGGCGCCACCATGGCCTACCTGGACGGGGAGCTGTCCAGCCTCCAGTCGCAGATCACCGCGGTGGAAGCGGAGAAGGTGGCCAACACCCAGGCCGCGGCGGCCGACCACACCGCCCGCCTGACCCTGCTCCAGAACGAGTATGCAGCGACCTACTCGCAGCGCCAGAATGCCGCGCTCGGACAGGCGCGAGGGATCGCCACCCTCTCGCTGGGCGAGCGCGCCATCCCGCCCACGGCCCCCACCAGCCCGGACCCGCTCCGCTACATGCTGGCGGCGCTCGCCGCGGGGCTGGCCCTGGGCGTGCTGGCGGCCCTGCTCGTGGAGCGCTTCGACGACCGCCTGCTCAGCCCCGACAGCCTGGCGGCGGCGACCGGCTCGCCGCTCGTGATCCAGGTTCCGCCGGCGGCCGCGGAGCGCACCCGGGCCTACGATCTGATCCGGGCTACGCTTCGGGCTCGATATCCGGACTCGCACCTGGTGATGCTGGCCGCCGCCTCGGCCCGCGATCACGCTGAAACGCCGGCCGGCGAGCTGGGCGCGGCGGCGGCGCACTCCGGCGATCGGGTGCTCGTGGTTCGAGCCGACGCCGACCGCACCGGGATTCCCCATTCGTCCGCCGGCAATGGCAGCGCGGCGCCCAACGGCTCCTCGGTGACCACGATCGCCCTTCCCGCCACCCCCGACGCCGCGACCGGGCTCAAGGCGCTTGCCGGAGGAACCGCCCAGTACGACCTGGCGGTCCTGGCCGTGGCCTCCCCCGACCGCAACCCGGCCTTCTTCTCGCTGGCCGAGCCGGCGCGCGTCGCCCTGCTGGTGGCCACCGCCGGGCGGACGCGGCTCCATGACGCGCGGCGGACAGCCGAGCTGCTGCGCCAGTCGGGCTGCGACCTGGCCGGGAGCATCATCCTCAGCAAGCCCGGCCGGTCGGCGCCAGAGGGCACAGCCGGCAAGCAGTGAGCGCGTCGCCGCTGGTCACGGTGGCGTGGTGCGATTTCCAGGCGCGGACGGTCGCGCTTGCCCGCGACCTGGGCGGCGAGGCCTGCTTCATCGCCGGCGGACCGCTGCGAGGGCATCCGCTGCTCCTGCCGCTCCGCTACCTGGCCGACGGCATCAGGACCTGGAGGCAGCTGGACCGGCGCAACCCCGCGGCGGTGGTGGTGGTGACGCCCCCCGTGTTCGCGCCGCTGGCGGCCTGGTCGTGGTGCCGGATCCACCGGCGGACGCTGGTGGTCGACTGCCACACCGGAGCCTTCCATTCCCGCAAGTGGGCCTGGGCCCGGCCGCTGCACCGCGCGCTGCTGCGCCGCGCCAGGGTGGTCCTGCTGCACACGGCCGAGGCCGAGGCGGAGGTCCGGGGCTGGGGGGCGAACGCCCTCCTGCTGCCCGACGACGTGGTCGCTCCCGACCTGCCGCAGGCGGCATCCCCCAGGGCCAGACCGGTGGTGGTGGTCGCGGGTAGCCTGGACACGAACGAGCCGGTCGGCGCGGTGGTCGAGGCCGCCCGGCTGCTCCCGGAGCTGGACGTCCGCTACCCCGGGGCGCTGCAACGCCTTGGGCCCGGCGTCCGGCGATCGGCTCCGCCCAACCTGCACTTCCCCGGATGGCTCTCCTATCCACTCTTCCTGGAGGAGCTCCAGCGCGCTGACCTGGTGGCGGCCTTCAGCGACGACCCGGAGATCATGAACCGGGCCGCCTTCGAAGCCGTGGGCTGTGGCCGGCCGCTGGTCCTCAGCGATCTGCCCAAGCTGCGGGGACGCTTCGGATCGGCTGCGCTCTTCACCGCCAACGAGCCTGCCCCCATGGCGGCGGCCATTCGCGAGGCGCTGGCTCACGCCGGCGAGCTCGAGGTCCGCAGCCGCGCACTGGCGCAGAAGCTGCGCGCCGACCACGCCCAGGCGCTGGGCGAGCTGGAGCGGTGGATGGCACTGGAGCCGCCTCCCGTGGCGCGCGCCCGGCGCGTCCTCGTTCTCAGCGCCCATCCCTACCCCTCGCATCCCCTGCTCCGGCGAAACGTCGAGCACCTGCTGCGGCAGGGAGTCGCCGTCGACCTCGTCTGCACCCGCGACGCGAGGGAGGGAAGGGTCCGGCCGCAGCCCGGGCTGCGGATCATGGCGCTCCCGATCAAGCACCGCCGGACCCGAGCCCTCTCCTACCTGGTCGAGTACGCGGCCTTCTTCATGCTCGCGCTCCCGGTGGTCAGCGTCATTACGCTTCGCCGGCGTCCGGACGTGGTCCAGGTGGACAACCTGCCCGACTTCCTGGTCTTCGCCGCCGCCGTTCCCCGCCTGCTCGGGTCACGCCTGGTGCTCTACATCTACGATCTCTTTCCGGAAATGACCATGACCCGGCTTCGAGCCGGCGCGGACCATCCGGTCGTGCGCGTCACCCGCTTCCTCGAACGTCTCTCCACGAGTTTCGCCAGCCATGTCATCACCGTCAGCGAATGCTTCCGCTCCTTGCTGGCGGCTCGTGGCGTCGACCCCGCCCGGGTCTCCGTGCTGTACAACTCGCAGCCCATGCCCGAGGGGCTGCAGCGAGTTCCACCGCTGAGCCCGGTGATGATCACCCACGCGAGCCTGGTCGAACGCTACGGCATCCAGGTCGCGATCCGGGCCCTGCCACACCTTCTGGAGCGCTGGCCAGACCTTACCTATGAGGTCCTCGGTGACGGCGAGCATCTGGACGCGTTACGCGTGCTGGCGCGGGAGCTGGGCGTGGCCGGCCAGGTGCAGTTTCGCGGCTTCCGGCCATGGCAGGAGACCATGGAGCGGATCGGCCGCGCCTCGGTGGGCGTGGTGCCGGTGGTGGCCGACGGCTTCGGCGAGCTGATTCTGCCCATGAAGTTGCTGGAGTATGCGGCGGTCGGCATCCCGATCGTGTGCTCGCGCCTGCCGGGAATCGAGGAGGGCTTTCCCGAAGGAGCGGTCGCCTACTTCGCGCAGGGCGACGCCCGGGCGCTGGCCGAGCAGGTCGATCGGCTGCTGGGCTCGCCCGCGGAGGCGGAGGCGCAGGTGGCGCGAGCGCATCAGGCGCTGGAGCGCATCGCCTGGGAGGCCGTGGCTCCGACCTACCTGCCCACGCTGGCGCCGGCATGATCGCGGCCGTCCTGCCCCGCCCGCGCGCAGGGGCGGCCTCGGCCGGCAGGCTGGAGCTGACCGCCACCCTCTTCCTGGGCCTGGTCATGGTCACCGCGGCCGCCGCGCATTTTGCCTCGCTCTCCGTCTCCGCGGGGCTGTTCGCGCTGGCGGGCGTGGCCCTGGTCGTGCTCACCGCCTGGCGCCCGGCAGCCGGCTGCGCCGTCCTCGCCCTGGCGGTTCCGCTGACCGCCGGGCTCGGCCGGGACACGGTCCTGCCCCTGCTGCGCACCAACGAGGCGATCGCGGCCTGCGTCCTCCTCGGCCTCCTGCTCCACGAGCTGGATGGGCGCGGCCGCGGCCGCTTCACCGGCCTGGACCTCGCGGTCGTGGCCTATACGGCCGGTGCCGTCCTGGTGCCCACGCTGGTGCTCTTCATCACCCGGACGCCCACCGGTATCCCCGTCTGGCGCACCGTCTTCGGACCCGTGCAGTACGTGGTCGTCTTCTGGATCTTCTCCAGGAGCGCCCTGAGAGGGCGTGACCTGGTCAGCGTCCTCAACCTGACCATGCTCGCCAGCGTGATAGCGGCGGCGATCGGTCTGATGGAGCTGGGCAATCTCCCCGGAGTGCGCGGGTTCTTGACCAACGTCTATCCGCTTGGCGGCGGAGGCGAGGCCCTCTGCCAGTACGGAGCCTGCCGGCCGATGTCGCTCCTCGAACACGCCAGCGCCTTCGGCGCCTACGCCCTGCTCAATTACCTGCTGGCCCTTGGACTTTCGGCCTGGCGTCATCCGGCATTCAAGGGTCAATGGCTGGCCACGGTCATGGCCTTCAACGCGGTGGCGGTGGTGGTCAGCCAGACCCAGGCCGCGGTCCTGGGCCTCTGCCTGGGGACCGCGCTCATCCTCTGGCAGGCACGGTCCTGGCCGCGCGAGCTGGGGCCGACGCTCGGCGGCGTGGTGATCGGCGTGCTCCTCTTCCTGCCCCAGATCCTGGCCCGCATCGATCAGCAGTTCGGCGGGGGTAGCGGCACGCCGCAGAGCCTGGCCACCCGATACCAGTACTGGGGCGACTACTTCATCCCCGACATCGGAAAGCACCTGCTCGCCGGCACCGGAACCATCATTTCTCCCGACATCCCGGCAACGCTCGTGACCTTCGTGGACAACGAGTACCTGCGGGTCGCCTATCGGGCCGGGCTCATCGGCGTGACCCTGCTCCTGGTCATGTACGTGACCATCGGGTTCAACGGCTGGCGAACCAGGCGCAGCCGCGACTCGTGGAGCGGCGCCGCGGGAGCCGCGGCGCTGGCCTCGGTCGCCGGGCTGGCGCTGATGGGCACGACCGCGGAATACCTGACCTTCGCCGGCGTCTCGCAGCAGTTCTGGATGATCATCGGGCTGCTGGCCGGCGTCCCCCTGGCGGCGGACGCGAACCGGAAGCAGGCGACCGTTCTCTCGCCGGCGGCGGGTCGCGCCGGGCCGTCGCCACCGCTGGAGCGGATCGGTGGCCCGGCGCCGGGCGGGCGGCTGAGCCGGTGGACGCGGCCGCTGCTGCCCGAGATGGCCCTGGTGCGCTCTTCGGCGATCGTCTTCAGCGGGAACACGCTGGCCCGCCTGTTCGGGTTCGTCTTCGCGGTCGTGGCGGCGCGCCTGCTCCTGCCTTCCGGCTACGGCGTCTTCGCCTACGCCCTGACGGTGGCCAGTATCGCTTCGATCCTGGTCCTCGACGCCCCGATCGGCCTGGCCCGCTGGCTGCCACGCCTTCGCGCCGACCGTGAGGGCCAGGATGCGGCGTTCAGCAGCAGCGTCATCCTTGCCGCGGCCGCGCTCGCGATCAGCCTGCTGGTCGCGATTCCCGGGGGGATCGTCCTGGGGTTGCGCGGCGGGACACTCCTGGGCGCGCTGGCGATCGTGGTCGGGCTGGCGTTCTTCACTCTCTACCGCGAGGCGGCGCGAGGCCAGGAACGGTTTCTGGCCATGATGGCGGTCTTCGTGCTGGCCAACGCCCTGGAGCTGGTCGGGATCCTGGTCGCGGGCGCGCTCGGCCATCGCACGCCGACTCTCTTCCTGCTTCTCTACGGCCTCTCCTACGTGGCGGCGGTCCTGGTTCTCGCCACCGTCGCTCCCATCGGTCTCTCGTTCCGTCTCGCCGCCGTCAAGCGCACCGAGATGATCCGCCTGCTGGCCTTCGTCTCACCGCTCTTCCTCCAGACTGCCTTCCTCACCGCCTGGCTGGGGGCGGACCTGCTGCTGGTCCGGCATTTCCTGGGGGCCTCGAGCACCGGCCAGTACGCCGCGGCCAAGAGCCTGACCAA
The DNA here is from genome assembly GCA_005881425.1 of Chloroflexota bacterium. Taxonomy (GTDB): domain Bacteria; phylum Chloroflexota; class Dormibacteria; order CF-121; family CF-121; genus CF-120. The sequence continues at coordinate 22,070 of VBIC01000114.1, forward strand.
CGTCTTCTACCTGCTCCCGGCCGCCGTGGGCGCGACCCTGATGCCCCAGGTGGCGCGGCTCGAAGCCCGGGCCGTGCGGCTCTACGTCGTCCGCGCCCTGGCGCTGACCGGCCTGCTGACGGTGGTATCGGTGGTCGTCCTCGTCGTGCTGCGGGCTCCGGTCATCGCCATCCTCTTCGGCTCGCGCTATCCGCAGGCCGCGGCTCCCTTCGCGATCCTTGCCGTCGGCACCGGCCTCTACGGTCTCTACCAGGTCCTCGAGCACGCCTGGATTGGTCGCGGCTATCCGCTCGTCGATACTCTGGCGACCGGCGCCGGCATGGTGGTGACGATCCTCCTCGGGCTGGTGCTGGTGCCGCGGCTTCAGCTCGAGGGGGCGGCGCTGGCCTTCGCGATCGGCGCCGCGGTCCAGCTGCTCATCATCGGCGGCATCAGCGTCGCCGTGGCGGTGGGATGGATCAGCCGCAGGGCCTGACGGCCTCGGTCCTGATCGGCACCTACAACCGCCGCGCCTTCCTGATGCGCACCCTGGAGACGCTCGACCGCCAGTCGGCCCAGGGGCGATTCGAGGTGATCGTCGCCGTCGACGGCTCGACGGACGGGACGGTGGAGGCGATGGAGGCGGCCGGC
>VBIC01000185.1 GCA_005881425.1 Chloroflexota bacterium
TGCCGAAGATCAGCGGGCGGGTCCACGCGACCGTGAAGTAGCCGTCGGACATCGCCGCGATCACGCCGATCATGAATCCACCCAGCGCGGCCCCAGGGACGTTGCCGATGCCGCCGAAGACGGCGGCGGTGAACGCGTAAAGGCCGTAGGCGAAGCCGTCGAATGCCGCCACCGAGTTGTAGTAGAGCCCGTAGATGATGCCGCCGGCGCCGGCCAGCGCCGCGCCGATGAAGAACGTGGCCGAGATCGTGCGGTTGATGTTGATCCCCATCAGCTGCGCGGCGTCGCGGTCCTGCGCCGTGGCGCGCATCGCCTTGCCCAGCTTGGAGCGGTTGATGAAGAACGTGAGCCCGACCATGAGGATGAGCGCCAGGATGATCACGAAGACCGCCTTGGCGGCGATCGTTATCCCGCCGCCGAGAGAGAGCTGCTGCTCGGGCAGGAAGTCCGGGTACGCCAGGTTGAAAGGTCCACGCCAGATGAACATCACGCCTTCGAGGAGCGAGGACATGCCGATCGCCGTGATCAGAGGCGCGAGGCGGGGGGCGTGTCGAAGCGGCCGGTAGGCGACCCGCTCGATGGTGATGTTGACCAGAGCGCAGAACAGCATGGTGATCACGAACAGGCCGAGCAGGGGGAGGATGACCCCGGCGCCCGACGAGCTCGGGTTCAACCCGAACAGCGGCATCATGGCCAGGGAGAAAAAGGCGCCCAGCGTGAACACGTCGCCGTGGGCGAAGTTGATCAGCTCGATGATCCCGTAGACCATGGTGTAGCCGAGCGCGACCAGGGCGAAGATGGCTCCCTGAGCCAGGCCGAAGCCCAGCGTCTGGAAGAAGTAGGTGCCGCCGGACTCGAACACCCTCTGCAGGGTGGCGATGATGGCGACGAGGACGGCAATCCCGCCGGCCAGGTTGAGCAATGAGTTGACGTTCAGCGTGAAAAACGTGCCCCGCAGACGCTGGACCGTCTCTGCCATACGAGACCCTAATTGTTCACAAATTGGCGTTTTGCGGCAAAAAGAAAGGAGGGGCCGGTCGGCCCCTCCTTGTCAGACGTCAATGCTAGGAAGTCGCGACGTTGATGTTCTTGACCGTCGTCCAGGCGCCGCTCTTGTACTGCTGGACCTGCAGCGCCGGTGTCGTGGGATCGCCCGCCGCGTTCAGCGTGTAGGTCCCGGTAAGACCCTTGAAGTTGCTGGTCTTGCCCATCTGGTCGATGACCTGCTGCCGCGTTGGCATGTTTCCGCCGTTGGCGTCGATCGCCCGGCCGATGGCGTCGATCAGGATCGCCGCGCAGTCGTAGCCGGCGAAGGTGTAAGCGGCGGTGTCCGTCGGGTTCGGGTGCTCCGCCTTGTACTTGTCGATGGTCGCCTTGGCGCTCGGGTTGGAGTTGGCGTCCGCGACGCCCTGGCTGGCGTACATCTTGTCGTTGGCCATGGCACCTGAGTCGGTGATGCATTGACCATCGCCGATGCCGTCAGGACCGAGGTAGTAGCTGCTGGGGTCGAAGATGCCCTGGCTCTGCAGCCGTGCGATACAGCCGTACGACGCAGAGGTCGCCCCGGCGTAGATGCCCTGTGCACCGGCCGCCTTGGCGCGGTTCAGCCAGCTGTGGAAGTCGGGCTTTTGCGATGTGTCGAAACCCTGGCGGGCAAC
>VBIC01000033.1 GCA_005881425.1 Chloroflexota bacterium
GGCGTGATCGCTTCGGGTCCAGAGACTTACGCGCGCCGGTTGTGCCTCCGGCAGCTCCGCGGGGCGCGAGCAGCAAAATTTGACGCAGCTCGCTTGCCTTGTACGTTCGCTGCCTCCGGCGCCGGCGCTTGCGCGCGAAAGCGCGACTCGCCCTGCGGGCTCGTAGACTCCAAGCTGGCGCGGCGTCTCGCTCTACTACCCGAGAAGTCCGCTGATCAAGAGCAGCGCGATTGCGACCATCACGGCGGCGGCAGCCCACTGCAGGGGCACCTCGGGGACCAGCGCGCCGAGGCGGTTGCCCAGCGCCACCGCCAGTGCGCTGACGGCCCACAGTGCGGCCGTCGAGGCCGAGAAGACAACCACCGCGTCGCGGTAGCGCGCCTGCAGTGCGGCGGTGGCCAGCTGGGTCAGGTCTCCCCACTCGGCGACGAAGACGACGGAGAATGCGGTGACGGCGGCCCGCCGGTGGCGTGGTTCCTGGCGGGCGATCTGCGATTCCTCCTCGGCCTCCTCGTGCCGCAGGTTGCGCCGGACGAGCACCCCGGCCATGACCAGGAAGAGGAGGCCGGCGCCGATCCGGACCGGCTCCCGGGGCAGCAGGGCGAAGATCGTCCCGGCGAAGACGGCCACCGCGCTCTGGACCACGAAGGCCGCGGCGGTGCCGACAAAGACAGGGACCGGATGGTGACGGGTGGCCAGCAGCAGAGCCGCGAGCGCGGTCTTGTCGGGAAGCTCGAGCACGAAGATGACGCCGAAGACGGTGATCGAGAGGGCCAGCCAGTGCGGCATCTCGTGAGTGTAGCCAGCTTTAGAGAGCGAGACGCCGCGTCAGCGGTGGCGAGCCAGGGGCGCGTAAGTCTAGTGCCACAGGGGCAACGAGGCGGCGAAGACGATGAGTCCCAGGGCGACGGTCTTCAGCATGCTCATCCCGCCAGCGCCATGGGTTCCTGGCCGGCTGGGTAGGTCACCTTGGCGGTGAAGCGGTAGCCGACCCCGCGCTTGGTCTGGATGTAGACCGGCTTCGAAGGGCTCGGCTCGATCTTGCTTCGGAGCCGCGAGATGTGCACCCGCAGCCCTTCCTCGTAGGCTTCCTCGTCGCCGGCCCAGGCCTTGGCCAGGAGCGTTTCGTTGGTCACCACCCGCCCGGCGTTGCGCACCAGCAGGAAGAGCAGCTTCGACTCGGTCGGCGTCAGGGTCACCTGCTTGTCCTTGACCCTGGCCCAGTGCTGGACGAAGTTGATCTGCAGGTCCTGGTCGATGACCACCTCGGGCTGCTCCACGCCGGCGGACTCACCGTAGCGGCGCAGGACCCGCTGCACGCGCGCCACCAGCTCTTCTTTCTCGAAGGGCTTGACGACGTAATCCTCGGCGTACATCTGCAGGCCTTCCACCTTGCTCTCGACGGCGGCCACCGCGCTCAGGATCATGATCGGGACGTCCAGGTGGCTCTTGATCCGGCGGCAGAGCTCGAACCCGTCCATCTCGGGCATCATCAGGTCGACCACGACCAGGTGCGGGATCCCCTCGTGCAGCTTGCGCAGCGCTTCGGGACCGCTGCCCGCGGTCATGACCTCGTAGCCGGAATGCTCGAGGATCCGGCGGAGGATCTCCCGGGCCATGGCATCGTCGTCGACGATCAGGATCCGGTAGCGATTGACGATCGTAAACCCCTCTTTGCCGGCCTGCAGCGCCCGTCGCATTGCCGACCGGCCGCCGTGAATTTGTAGCTGCGGGATTTGCGACTCAGCGTGATCCCGCATCGGTATAAGACTGGGCTCCGGCATTCCTTACGATCGCCTCTTTACGAAGTGATAACGGTCTGTCGCGCCAGGGTCACGTGCCCCAGGGCTCGCAGCGGGGCCGGCACGACCCGTTCCAACCCTACGAAGATGGGGTTACGACGCTTGTTACAGACCTACCGGCCTATTTGCCGCTCGCGGACGGCCCGCACGCGGCCCGCCCGTGGCCGCCTCCCGCCCTCAGCCCGGCTGGGTAGAATAGCCTGCGCCCGCCCGGGTGGTGGAATTGGTAGACACGCAGCTTTGAGGGGGCTGTGAGCGCAAGCTTGTAAGGGTTCAAATCCCTTCCCGGGCAGAACCCCTTTCTCCGCTGAGGCCGTCCTGGTGAATCTCGCCGCCTGGTATCTACGGCTGCGCTACCGGCGCCATCGTTTCGGCCCCGGTTTTCGCGGTCCGCTCGGACTGCGAATCCGCGGACCCGGCCTGGTTCGCTTCGGTCGCGACGTCGTGATCCACGATGCCTGTGGTCGGACGGCCATCCTCACCTTCCGCCCACAAGTCGAGGTCGTGATCGGCGACCGGGTTGAGATCGACGGCGCCGGCCTGATGGCCGCCGCCGGGATAACGGTCGAGGCCGGCGCGGTCCTCGGGCCCTGCCTGCTGGTCGACACCGACTTCCACCCCACCGACCCGGCCCGGCGTCAGAGGGGAGCGGAACCGGACCGCCGCCCGATCCGGATCGCGTCGGGCGCCCGGATCCAGGGCAAGGCCACCATCCTCAAGGGTGTGACGGTGGGGGAGGGGGCGCTGGTTCGCTGGGCCGCGGTAGTCGCCTCGGACGTTCCGCCGCACGCGATAGTGCTGGGCAATCCGGCGACCGTGGTCGGTGTGACCGCGGCCGAGAGCGGCTAGGCCTAGGCGCTGACTACTGCCGACTCGATGTTGCAGTACGTATTTTTGACCGTGTTCCCGAGCACGATCAGGACGACCAGGACCACGATCACGATCAGGGAGACGATGAGAGCGTACTCGATCATCGCCTGCCCGCCCCGGTCCTCGACGGCTCGCCTGAAGCGCCGGGCGACCCCGAGCGCCGATCGTCCAAGCCCGCGCATGGCCCTATAACGCGCGCCGGAACGGTTCCTAGCGGTGGTTGGAGCGCTGGACGAGGTAAGTGACCACCGCCAGGTACTCCTCCGAGTCGGCGGAGCCGACCCAGCGGGTATCGTCGGCGGTGCGGCCGAAGAGTGAGAACAGTTCCGTGAGCGTCAGCTTCTCAGACATTTGGCGGATCAGTCCTTGGCCGATTTGCTGATAATTACAATATCAGATCGAGGGTCAGCGGGTGCCGTTGCGCTGCACCAGGTAGAGGACCACGGCCAGGTACTCCTGGGAATCCGCCGAGGCCACCCAGCGCGTGTCTTCCGTATGGCGGCCGAAGAGGGTGAAAACCTCCGACATGCTCAGGTGCTGCTCGTCCATGCGTCTCAATCCCGGTTCGATGTGGGTGAAACGACTCTCTGAACAGGACCTTTCACTATTTGTGGCGGCCATAGGGCGCCAGGCCCGGGCGCTTGAAGGGCCTGGACGGCGGGTAGAATCCCAGCAGCGAGGACAGGAGGAGAGGAGAAAGCGATGCTGTTCTACGGTGGCGGCTTCTGGACCTATTTCCTCTTCGTCGGGCTCCCGATCATGGCGCTCAGCCTCCTGGCCAGCAACTGGGTCAAGCGCACCTACGCCCGCTACTCCCAGGTCCGCAACTCCAGCGGGCTGAGCGGGGTCGAGGTGGCGCGGCGCCTGCTCACCAACAGCGGCTTGAGCCACGTGCAGGTCCAGGTCATCGACGGTGACCTGACCGACAACTATGATCCCCGGACCAAGACCCTCAACCTGTCCCGCTCGGTGGCTGCCGGAACCTCGGTCGCCTCGGAGGCCGTCGTTGCCCACGAGATCGGGCACGCCCAGCAGGACGCCCTCGGCTACGCGCCCATGCGCTTTCGCTCCGGGCTCGTGCCCGCCGCCAACCTGGGGTCGCAGCTCGGTCCCATGATCGTGATGGTGGGACTGGTGCTGTCCTGGATCACGAGGGGCGCCGCCAGCCTGGGCTTCTACGTCGCCTTCTTCGGTCTGCTGCTGTTCACTGCGGTGGTGCTCTTCCAGCTCGTCACCACGCCGGTGGAGCTGAACGCGAGCCATCGCGCTCTCGGGCTGCTCCGGGACAGTGGCGCGATCTTCCCTGAGGAGCAGGAGGGGGCGCGCCGGATGCTGCGCGCCGCGGCCTTCACCTACTGGGTGGCGCTGCTGGGCGGGATCCTGACGCTCCTCTATTACGCCTCGCTCGTGATGGGAAGCCGTCGCAACAACTGACCGCCCCCTGAGTCCGTTTTCGACCGCCGAGCTTGAGGAGGTGGCACGCCCGCTGCTCGCGGCTGGCGACGCGCCCTACCGGGCCGCGCAGGCCAGGGACTGGTTCTGGCGCCGGAGGGTGTCCTCCTTCGAGGAGATGCGCACGCTGCCGGCCGCCACCCGGTCCCGCCTGGGATCGGCCTTCCGGTTCAGCACCCTCCACGTCCGCCGCCGCCGCCAGGCGGACGAGGGACTCACCGCCAAGTACCTCTTCGGGCTGGAGGACGGGCGCACGGTGGAGACCGTGGTGATGCACTATCCGGCCGGCGCCGGCCGGCGGGCCAGGACCACTATCTGCGTCAGCTCCCAGGTCGGCTGCCCGATCGGGTGCAGCTTCTGCGCCACCGGCCAGTCCGGGTTCGACCGCAACCTTACGGAAGCCGAGATCGTCGACCAGCTGCTGGAGGTCTCCCGCCACCTGACTCTCGAGCAGCGGGCCGTGACCAACGTGGTCTTCATGGGGATGGGCGAACCGCTCAACAACTACGGCCCGGTGGTCGGAGCGATCCGCCGCTGGTCGCGTTCCGACACCCTCAACTTCAGCCCGCGACGGGTCACCGTCTCGACCATAGGGCTGGTGCCCTTCATCGAGCGCCTGGGCGCCGAGGGCATGCCCGTCAACCTGGCCATCTCGCTGCACGCGCCCGACGACGCGCTCCGAAGCCGCATGATTCCGGTCAACCGCAAGTACTCGATCGCGTCGGTGGTCGCCGCCGCCCGGGCGCACGCCAACCGGACCGGCCGCCGCGTCAGCTACGAGTACGTGCTCCTGGCGGGGGTCAACGACAGCCTGGAGCAGGCTCGGCGGCTTACCGCCGTCGTCCGCCATCCTCTCAGCCACGTCAACCTGATCCCCATGAATCCCATCGCCGGCAGCGCCCTGGCGCCGCCGTCACGCCAGCAGGCGCTCGCCTTCCAGGGCGTGCTCCAGGCAGCTGGGGTCTCGACCACGATTCGGGCCACCCGCGGCCTGGACATCGACGCCGCCTGCGGCCAGTTGCGGGCCCGCGAGCCCGCCGTCACCGCCGGGAAGTGAGCGCGCCGCGCATCGCCGGGGTCCTCTTCGACCTGGGGGACACGCTCCTGGTGGAAGAGCCCGGCAAGCACCTGTGGGAGATGACGCTGACACCGGTCGCCCACGCCCTCGACCTGCTCCGATGGCTGCGCCCCCGGGCGCGCATCGGCGTCGTCTCCAACACCGTCGGATCGGGAGACGCGGAGGTCTGGCAGGTGCTCGAAGGCGCCGCCCTGCGCCCCTATGTCGACGCCATCGTGACCTCACGTGACTTCGGCGCCGCCAAGCCTGATCCCGCCATCTTCCGCGAGGCCGCCCGCCGGCTCGACCTCGCCCTGCAGGCGACGTGCATGGTCGGGGACCGGCTCGACACCGACGTCGCGGGTGCATTGGCGGCCGGGATCCCGGGAATCTGGCTGCGGCACCCTCACGGCCGGATGGTCGATGGGATCGCCGCCAGCCACACCATCACCGATCTGTCTCAGCTCCGCGACTGGATCGATCCGCGCCTGGCAGAGGCAGGAGCCTTTGACGCCGGCGCAGGTTAGCCTCGCCGGCCGGACTTGTATCCGTCAGGAGCTGCCATGAAGCGTCTGCTCGCCGTCCTGCTGGGATCCACCGCGCTGGCGGCGTGCGCCGCGCCCTTCGCGCAGTCGGAGACCCCCGGGCAGGCACTGGCCGCCGCGGCGCAGAAGATGAGCCAGCTCCAGTCCGCGAAGTTCGACGTGAACGGGACGGTCACCATGCAGCTGCCGCCTGCTCTGGCCCTGCTCCTCAACCAGGAGGGTACCGGCGCCGCCGCCGGCAACCTGGCGATCAGCCTGAAAGGCACCGGCGAGGTCCAGTTTCCGGACCGGATGCACGCCAGCATGACCAGCCACCTGGGTGGCCTCACGGTCACCACCGAGGAGATCCTGGTGGGCGGAAAGGGCTACGTGCGCAACCCGCTGACCGGAAAATGGTCGGCCGCCCAGTCGACCAGCCTGAGCGATCAGCTGAGCGAGCCCGATCCCCTCAACGCCAGCCAGCTGCTGGGCTCGGCCAAGGACGTCAAAGACCTGGGCGACACCACCTTCGACGGCGTGGCCGTGCACCACTACCGCCTGACGCTGGACCAGGCCAAGCTGACCCAGAAGCTGCAGGACCTTCCCACTCTGAAGGGCAATGCCCAGGCGCAGCAGGCCTTCAGCCAGATCCTGCAGAAGGGCACGATCACGCTCGAGGTCTGGTTCGGCAAGTCTGACCACCTGGTGCGTCAGATCGTCTCCGACGCCAGGCTGAGCTTCAACCCCTCGGACGTGGTCCAGGGCCTGGGAACCGGTCGGGGCACGCAGGGCCTGCCCGCTCGCGGCGCCACGGCCTCGCCGGCCGCGACCTCCCAGGTCACCGCCCACGCTGTCATCCATTACCACGACTTCAACAGCCCGGTCACGGTCAGCGCCCCCAAGGTCGGCTAGCCCTCGGTCTACAATTTCGCCCGATGATGGTGGCCCCTTCTCTCCTGTCGGCCGACTTCAGCCGCCTGGGTGAGGAATGCGCGGCGCTGGAGGAGGCGGGGGCCGACTGGATCCACTTCGACGTGATGGACGGCGCCTATGTGCCGCGCATCACCATCGGGCCGGTCGTGGTCGAGCACTGCCGCCGGTGGTCGAAGCTGCCCTTCGACGTCCACCTCATGATCGACCACCCCGAGAGCCAGATCGAGGCCTTTCGCGACGCCGGGGCGACCACGCTCTCGGTCCACGTGGAGGCTGTGACCCACATTCACCGGGTCCTGCACCAGATCCGCGAGGCCGGAATGCGCGCCGGCGTATGCCTGAATCCGGGAAGTCCTCTCGGCCGCGTCGAGCCCGTCCTCCCAGAGGCCGACCTGCTGGTGATCATGAGCGTCAACCCCGGATGGGGCGGCCAGGCTTTCATCGAGGCCAGCCTGGGGCGGATCCAGCAGGCGCGCGCGCTCCGCGATCGCCTCAACCCCAAGCTCGACATCGAGGTCGACGGCGGGGTCAACGCCTTAAGCGGCCGCCAGTGCGCGCAGCGGGGCGCCACGGTGCTGGTCGCGGGCCACTTCGTCTACAGCCACCCGCAGGGCAAACGGGCGGCCATCGCCGAGCTCCGCTGATTCCTAAGCATCTCCCACACCCCGCTCTTTCACGCAGACGGAGCATCCGCGGAAACGCTTCTCGACCCTTTCCACGACGCCTGTGACTCCGTCATAGATCCAGCCGCAGTTGGGCGACTCGCGGCCCGCGAAGCCGGTCAGGACCTGGAGGACCTCGGTGGTCGCGATCGAGGCCACCACGCCGTTGAGCGTGATGATCGCCGGGTCGGGGAGCCGTGGGTTCTCGAGCTGACCTAGCGCCCTGCCCCCCCGCTCGTGCTCCAGCCTCGCGTCATCGACGACGCCCTGGCAGCGAAGGCAGGGCCCGTCGGGCTGCACCTTGCTGATCCGTCCGGGGATGGATGCGGTCATGGGAACGCTGTCATGGCTCAACGCGACCTCGATGCCCAGGTCGATCAGCGGTATCAGGTATCGCTTGCAGAACCGGTTCAGGTCGTCCCGAGCCTGAAAGCGATCCAGGCAGGCCACGATGACGTCGCACTCCCGCAAAGCCCGTAGCGCCTCCCGCGATGGGAAGTTCTCGGCCAGCACCGTCACGCAGGCAGCCTCCGAAACGCTGCGCACGAGCTGCGCCGTGAGAAACCCACCTCCGCAGTTGCTGACGACGCCGACCCGCGAGGCACGAGGGCTTGTCAGTCCCAGGGTGGCGGCAGGCCAGCGGTCGATGGCCGAGCCGACGACGGCCGTATCCCCGAGACTGGCAACCAGCTGACCCCCTCGGTAGACCCGTCCGGCGGCGGCACGGTCGCCCATGACGACGAACGCATGGGGCCGGTCGGGCGCCTCGCTCGAGAGGAAGGGGAGGAGAGACTCGCACGTTTCCCGATCGGTCGGGCTGAGCTGCGGTGAGCCACCGCTGTGGTGGTGGACGAGGACGCATCCCAGCCTTTCGTTCTGGGCCCGGTTGAGCATGGCGACGTCGAAGTTCGGATGCCACGCCATGCCGTGGCTGGAGATGAGCCGGTAGCGCGGCCGGACAGGCCACCACTCACGTCCGAGGAGGACCACCCGCTCGCCGTCCTCGATCATTCCGCAGAGGAGATAGCCGGCGGACTCCTGGGCCTGGGTGACGTGCGTCTTCAACGCCGTGTAGAGGTCGCGGGGGATGCGGAGGTCAGCGGTGGTCATCGAGGCAGGAGATGCTCGAGGGCGGCCGGGTGAAGAAGTGGGCGTCCGGCTCCAGCCACAGGGTCTCGCTGTCGCGGAAGGGCTCGTTGCCGCCCGGCCTGCGGAGATAGAGTGAGTGGTCGGACCGGATACCCGCCGTGGCCTTGATCTGGGCCGCGTTCACCCGCCTGGTCGGGAAAGGGACCCTGCGGTCGTTGACGAAGACCTCCAGCGGCCGGGCTGTGGTCGCAACGGAATCGGCCATTCTACCCTCCCTGTGCTACGATCTGGTCCTAACAGGACCGGAAATGGATTATAGGACAAAATAGGACCTAGCAGGAAGGGGAAAATGAGCTCAGCCGCAAACCACCTTCGCCGGCAGGCCGCGGGCCCGGCCGGGGCAGCTGCGGAGCGCTGCCCCTGGTGCGGCCAGCCGATCTCCCACGCCATCTCGGAGCGGATTCAGGCCCGGATCGAAGCCGAGGAACGGGATCGAGCGGCGCAGCTCGAACGCCGCCTGCGAGAGGAGCTGGCCAAAGAACGCGTCCAGATGCGCAAGGCGCTCGAGAAGGCCCACGCTCAGGCCCTGGACGCGGAGCGCGAAAAGAACTCGGCCGAGCTGATCAAGCTGGAGAAGAGGCTCGAGCACCTTCAGCGGCAGCTGAAGAGCAAGACCACCGAGGACTCCGGTGAGGGCGCCTCGATCGACCTGCTGGAGGAGCTCAAGCGCGAGTTCCCCCACGACGACGTCAAGCGGGTCCGCGGCAGGAAGGAAGGTGCCGACATCCTCCATCGGGTGGTCGAGGATGGGGAGGAATGCGGGCGTATCGTCTACGGCTCGAAGAGGCGGCGCGCCTGGCGAAACGACTATCTGACGAGCCTGCGAGCGGACCAGCTGGCGGCCAGAGCCGAGCACGCCATTCTCGCCACTCAGGTGCTTCCCGCGGGGGCCAGTCAGATCCACCTTCAAGATGGCGTGATCGTCCTGAACCCGGCAAGAACCGTGCTGGTCGCGGCTGTCCTGCGCAAGCACATCGTTCAGCTGCACGCCCTGAGGCGCAGCGGTGTCGCCCGCGCGGACAAGGTTGGAAGGGTCTACGCTTTCATCACCTCGGATCGTTTCAAGCAGCTGCTCGTGCAGATCGAAACCGACAGCCGACACATGTTGGATCTCGACGTGAAAGAAAAGACGCTGCACGACGCCACCTGGGAGCGCCGGGGCCACCTGATTCGCTCCGTGGAGCGGGTGCGGGGCGAGCTGAGGGTGGAGATCGACCGGCTGATCGGCAATGCCAAGACGGTTCGGGTGATGGACCAACGGTGAACGCCGCCGAACCTGCGGAGACTCCGAACAAGGTCCTCGCCCTCCAGGAGCGGCGCCTGGGCCGGACCGTGCTTCGTACCTACCGCCTCACGGTCGACGTCGACGATCTGGTTCCGAACGAGCGCCAGCCGCGGCTGGGGCCGAAGGATGACGAGGAACTGCAGCGCCAGATAGAGGCCAACGAAGGGATCTTCGAGCCGCTCCTGGTCGAACCTCATCCGAACCTGCCTGAGAAGTTTCGGATCATCGATGGCGATCGACGGTGGACCAATTCTCTCGCCCTCGTGAAGCAGGACAAGACTGAGTACCGCCGCATCCCGGTCGAGGTCACCGATCGGACGCTGTCCGACGACGAGCGGCTCCGGGTCTGGATCTACATTCACCGCCAGCGCAAGGAATGGGATGCCAAAGAGAAGGAAATGGTGGCGTACCGGCTCGTGGAGCTGGTCGGGCGAGCCAGCGCCGCCAACATCCTCGGCATCACGATTCGCGAGCTCGACAGGCTGGTCGAGGTCTTCGAGCTATCGGGCAAATTCGCCAATCTCCGCGAGCCGGCCGCTGCCATAACCTGGGCCCGGGAGCTGAACGGCGTCAGCAAGAAGCTGCTGACGCCCTCGGTGATCGAGGCCGTGGTGGAGAAGGTGAGTCAGAAGAGAATCACCAACTCCAAAGATCTACGAAAGCTCCGAACCATACTTCGGGACCCGGTCGCCAAGGCCCATTTCACTCGGCTCTGCTGCGCGTGGCTCCGGAAGCGAGGAGCCCGAACAGCCTGGTCAACGAGTTGGACGTCGCGATCGAGGCCATAAGGCGTACTCCCTGGACCGTGCTCGAGGAGTTGAAGGGGGACGCCCAGGTCATCCGGCGGATCGATGATGCCGAGGCGCTGCTCAAGACGCTCCGCAGGACGCTTACATGAACCGGGTGGTCGGAGCGCTTACTCGCTGGTCGGCAGGTGGAAGTACATGGACTGAATGCCGACCCGGCCCGGGCCGGTGAAGCGGTTCCAGATCAGGTTGCCGCTGCCCCCGAACATGCCCGTCCGGAGCCCGAACATCTGGACGTCCATGCGCACGTTCACGTCCCGGTAGATCCAGCCGCCGGGCTCCACGTCGATCTGCTCGTTGGGGGCCAGCGTCTTCTCGAAGACGTTGCCGTAGCCGTGCAGCCAGACGACGCCCTCCTGCTGCTGGGCGTCGAAGCGATCGACGAAGAACCCGGTCGAGGCGAAGAGCATGTTGCTGACGCCCTTGACCCGGTTGAAGGTGTACTCCAGGTTGCCGGTCGCGGCCAGGAACTGGTGCTCCCGGACCAGGACACCGGTACCCGGCTTTAGGTGGAGGGGGAAGACGTGCCCCGCGCCGTCACGGGAGAAGGCGACCTCACCAGGACCCCGCGCCTCGGTCATGAAGATCGGCATGCCGGCGATCATTCGCTTGAAGGCGCCCTTCACGCTCTTGATGCCGATGTTCAGCTGCGGGTCCTTCCAGAGCACCACGTGATGCTCGAAGAAGATGTTCACCGTGCCGTCCAGCCAGGTGTGGAGCACGGGCACGAGCTCGCCGTCGATCCGGTAGCGCACCCCGGGCGCTTGCCCGTCCTCGAGCCTGGTGGGAAGCAGCTGCGGCGGTGTCTGCATGACGGGCTGCTCGGGACAACGCCAGGTGTCGGGATTCCCTGCGCCGGCGGGCGGGAAGCCGGCCTATTTGGCGGCGGTGCGGAGGCAGCGGGTGCAGACCATCGCGGTCTGCCGCCGGCCGTTGATCGTCACCTTCGCCTGGTGCAGATTGGGCATGAATCGCCGCTTCGTCCGCACCTTGGAGTGACTGACGTTGTGGCCGTACTGCGGCCCTTTCCCGCAAACATCACAGCGTTTTGCCATTTCAAGCCCTGGGATGACCTGCCGACCATGACGTATGATGGGGGCGAAGTCAGCGTCCCAATATAACACACGATGGAGAAAACCAAGGCGACCCCGCGTCGGATGGGCAAGCCGAAAACGCTGATCCAGGCAAAAGATCTCGGCCGGATCGAAGTCTCGCGCCGGGTGGTCGCAACCATCGCGGGCCATGCCGCCGCCGGCTGCTACGGGGTGGTCGGGATGGCCGCCCGAGGCCTGCGCGACGGGCTGGCCGAGCGCCTCCACCGAGACAACATGCATCGGGGGGTCGAGGTCGAGGTCCGGGAGGACGGCATCGCCATCGCGCTCTACGTCATCGTCGAGTTCGGGACCCGCGTCTCGGAGGTGGCCAACAACCTGACCAGCGCCGTGCGCTACGCGGTCGAGCGGACCCTGGGCCTGCCCGTGGTCGAGGTCAGCGTCAACGTCCAGGGCATCCACGTCAGCGGAAGCGGCTGACGCCGCCCAGCGGAGATCGGCCCGCGTGCCAATCACGGTCTGTGACGGGCACCTCCTCAAGGACTCGCTGGCCGGCGCCGTCGCCTGGCTGACCGTCAACCGTGAGGAGGTCGACGCCCTCAACGTCTTCCCGGTCCCCGACGGCGATACCGGGACCAACATGCTGCTCACGCTCCAGTCGGCGATGGAGGCCGTCAGCGGCCTGGACGAGGCCGACCTGAGCCTGGTTGCGAAAGGGGCCGCGCACGGCGCGCTGATGGGAGCCCGCGGCAACTCCGGAGTCATCCTCTCCCAGATCTTCCGCGGATTCTGCACCGGGATCGGCAGCCAGCCGGCGGTCGACGCAACAGGTCTGGCGGCGGCCCTGGCCGAGGGCGCGGCGGTGGCCTACCGGGCGGTGATCAAGCCCACCGAGGGCACCATGCTGACGGTCGTCCGCGAGGCGGCCCGTGGCGCCCAGTCGCGTGCCGCCCAGAGCGGCGACGTGGCCGAGACCGTGCGGGCCGCCGCCGAGGCCGCCCGGGCCGCCGTGGAGCGGACGCCCGAGCAGCTCGAGATCCTGCGCGATGCCGGCGTGGTCGACGCCGGCGGCTTCGGGCTGCAGGTGATCCTCGAGGGCTTCCTCAAACAGATGAGCGGCGAGGACCTGGCGCGGCTGTCCAGGCCGGCGACCCAGCACGCGCGACCCAGGGCGGTGGCCGCTCCGGAGCAGGGCTGGGGATACTGCACCGAGTTCATCATCAACGGAGACGACCTGCCCCTGGACGACGTCCGCAGGGAGATCGTACGTCAGGGCCAGTCGGCGATGGTCGTGGGCGATGAGACCGCGATCAAGGTCCACGTGCACACCCACGAGCCCGCTGCCATCATCAGCTACGCCAGCGGGATCGGCACTCTGAGCCGGCTCAAGGTCGACGACATGTCGGCTCAGCACCATCGCCTTGCGGGCGAGGCGGAGAAGCCGGCGCCACAGGCCAAGGCCCAGGCGGTCGTCGCCGTCGCCAGCGGCGAGGGCTTCCGCCGGATCCTGGAAGGGCTCGGTGTCGACGCCGTGGTCCAGGGCGGCCAGGGCATGAACCCCTCGATCCAGGACCTGCTCCGCGCCGTGGAGGCAGTCCCCTCCAACGAGGTCCTGCTGCTGCCCAACAACGCCAACGTGGTCCTGACCGCGGAGCAGGTCCCCTCGCTGACCAGCAAGCGGGTGCACGTGGTCCCCTCGCGTACGCTGCCCCAGGGGATCGCGGCACTGCTCGCATTCGATTTCAGCGCCGGCCTGGAGGCCAACGGCAGCGCCATGGGGAGCGCGCTGGGACAGGTGCGGACGATCGAGGTCACGCAGGCCATTCGTGACAGCGAGGTCCACGGGACGCGGGTCAAGGAGGGTGACGTCATCGGGCTCCTCGACGACGAGTTGGTCGCCGCCGAGAGCTCGGCGCCTCGGGTGATCGAAAAGGTGCTGGACCGGCTTGGCCGGGACGGGGCGCAGACCATCACCGTCTACGCCGGCGCCGAGGCCGGCGACGAGGAACCGAAGCAGGTGGTCAGGCTGGTCGAGGCGCGCTTCCCGCAGGCGACCGTCGAGCTGCAGGCCGGCGGCCAGGCGCTCTATCCCTACATCATCGCCGTCGAGTAGAGTACCGGCGTGGTCCGGATCGTCACGGATTCCACGGCGGACATCCCCAGGGACGTGCAGAGGGCGTTCGACATCACCGTCGTACCCCTGAACGTCCACATCGGCGACGAGGTCTTCCGCGACCGAGTCGACCTGAGCGGCGACGACTTCTTCCAGCGGCTGGCGCGAACGACCCAGTTGCCGCGCACCTCGCAGCCCTCGGTGGGCGCCTTTCAAGAGGCTTACTCCCGGCTGCTGGAGCAGGGCCATGAGGTGGTCGCGGTCCTCCTCTCCTCGAAGGTCTCAGGCACCTACAATGCCGGCCTGATGGCGGCCCAGGCCACGGCGTCCGATCGGATCGAGGTCATCGACTCGCAGATGGCGTCGATGGCGCTCGGCTTCCTGGCCCTCGAGGGCGCCGAGGCAGCCCGCGCCGGCAGGAGCCTGAAGGAGGTCGCGGACCACGTGCGCTCGCTGCTGCCCAAGGCGCGGGTCATCGCCACCATCGACACCCTTACCTACCTCCAGCGGGGCGGAAGGATCGGGAGGGCCCAGGCGCTGGTCGGGTCCCTGCTCAACATCAAGCCCTTGATCACCCTCAAGGACGGGGAGGTCCAGCCGCTGGGGCGGGCTCGCAGCCGGGCCCAGGCTCTCGATCGCCTGGTGGCGCTGCTGGAACGCGACGGTTCTCTATCCCGCCTGGCCGTCCTGCACGGAGGAGCTCGCGCCGAGGCCGAGCGCCTGCGCGAACGGGTGGCCCCGCACTACCCGGGGCTGGAAATCTCCTTCGCCGAGACCGGGCCCGTCCTGGGCACCCACACCGGGCCGGGCGTGATCGGCTTCACCTACCTGCTCGCCTAGTGGTCGCCAGCCTCAGCCTGGAGCAGCCGGTCACCTCACTCGAGGGGATCGGCAAGGAGTACCAGGGGCGACTCAAGCGTCTCGGAGTGGATACCGTCGCCGACCTGCTGCTGCTCTTCCCTCGCCGCCACAAGGACTTCAGCCACGTGACGCCAATCGCCTCCATCCACCCGGGGGAAGAGGTCACGGTCCGGGCGCGGATCACCAAGATCGTCGCCGTCGAGACCCCCTACAAACACGTCAAGCTGGCCGACGCCCTGCTCGACGACGGCTCGGCTAAGTTCCTGCGCGTGATCTGGTTCAAGCAGCCCTGGCTGGCCAAGCAGCTCCGGCCCGGGCAGGAGATCTTCGTCGCCGGCGAGGTGGAGTTGGATCGAGGCCGCCGGTCCGGTCCCTCTGACCTGGTCATGAAGAATCCGCAGCACGAGCTCGCGTCGAACCAGCCGGCTCACGCCGCGCGCCTGGTCCCCGTCTATCCCGAAACCGAGGGCCTGACCTCGCGCTGGTTGCGCCCCAAAGTCCAGTCCGTCCTGCCGCTGGCCTCCCAGCTGGAAGACTTCTTGCCGCTCGAGGTTCGTTCGCGACGCCGGCTGCTCGATCGCGGGGAAGCCGTGCGGGAGATCCACTTCCCGCAGTCCCCAGCCATGCTCGAGGCGGCCAGCCATCGCCTGGCATTCGAGGACATGTTCGTTCTGCAGCTGGCCGCGCAGCTGGCCAAGCGGGCGCGCCAGCAAGAGGTCGCCGAAGTGGTTGCTTTCGACCAGCCCGCGGCGCGGGCGTTCGTCGCCGCGCTGCCCTTCAGGCTGACCCAGGCGCAGCGCCGGTCCGCCTGGGAGATCCTCCAGGACATGGCCAGGCCGGTGCCCATGAACCGTCTGCTCGAAGGAGACGTTGGCTCCGGCAAGACCGTGGTGGCGGCGATGGCGATGCACCACGCCGCCCAGGCCGGCTTCCAGTCGGTGCTCTTGGCGCCGACCGAGATCCTGGCCCGGCAGCACGCGGACGTCGTGGAGTCGATCCTGCGCCCCTTCGGGATCCAAGTCGGCCTCCTCCTCGGGAGCACGCCGGCGGGCCAGCGTCCGCCTTTGCTGGCCGCGCTCAGGGACGGGTCACTGCCGACCGTGATCGGCACTCACGCCCTGATCGAAGAGGCCGTCGAGTTCAGCCGGTTAGCCCTGACCATCGTCGACGAGCAGCACCGGTTCGGCGTTCGGCAGAGGGCGGCGCTCAGGAGCAAGAGCCAGGGAGCTCCGCATTTCCTTTCCATGACGGCCACGCCCATCCCCAGGACGCTGGCGCGGACCGCGTTCGCGGACCTCGACTTCTCGAGGATCGACGAAATGCCACCCGGTCGAAAGCCTGTCGAGACCCGGCTGGTCCCGCCCGAGCGGCGCCAGGAGGCCTATGACTTGGTCCGGGATGAGATCAAGGGTGGGCGGCAGGTGTTCGTCATCTGCCCTCTGATCCAGGAATCGGACAAGCTCGGCGTCCGGTCCGCGACCAAGGAGCTCGAGAAGCTTCAGAAGGAGGTTTTTCCCGACCTCGCGCCCCGGATCGCCCTACTTCACGGCCGGCTCAAGACGGCGGAGAAGGAGGCCGTCATGCGCCGCTTCCAGGCCGGGGAGCTCGCCATCCTGGTCGCGACTTCAGTCGTCGAGGTCGGAATCGACATTCCCAACGCCAGCGTGATGATGGTCGAGGGCGCGGATCGGTTCGGGCTGGCCCAGTTGCACCAGTTTCGGGGCCGGGTCGGACGCGGGCCGCACCAGTCGAGGTGCCTGCTCCTGACCGACGTGGACGATCCGGTGACCCGGGAGCGGCTCAAGGCGCTCGAAGCGCACCACAGCGGTTTCGAGCTGGCCGAGCTGGACCTGCGGCTGCGCGGCGCAGGCGATCTCTATGGAACGCAGCAGCACGGGCACGAGTTCAAGATTCGAAACCTGCTCGACACGGCGCTGATCAAGGACGCCCAGGACGAGGTCGGCCGCCTGCTCGACCGCGACCCCGCTTTGCGGGGGGAGCCGGCGTTGCGCCACCGGCTCGCGGGGTTCCGCCGGGTGTTTGCCCTGGATTGACCGGCTTGCGGGCGGCTTCGGTGGCGCCTTTGGCGGGCGGCTCGGCGCGCCGCCGCAGCCCCGAGAGCAGGAAGCCTATCGCCATCCCGCAGCCGATAGGAAGCCCGAAGGCCAGGAGGATTCCCAGCGGCCAGGCTATGAGGTCGATGGCCGCCCGCTAAGGACGCCGCCGTCTGCCATGCCGCTGAAGGGCACGCGCGTCACCGGGGGTGCCGTCCGGGGACGTGCCCTGCGCACGCGACCGGGTTCGCAGACCCGCCCCACCACCGCGCTGGTCCGCGAGGCGATGTTCAACATCATCGGCGACAGCATACGCGGTGCGCGCGTCCTCGATCTCTTCGCCGGCAGCGGCAGCGTCGGCATCGAGGCCCTCTCACGCGGCGCGGAGCGGGTCATGTTCGTGGATCGCGAACGAACGTGTGTTAACATCGTGACC
>VBIC01000034.1:0-14448 GCA_005881425.1 Chloroflexota bacterium
GACGGCCTGGAGGTCTGCCGGCGGCTGCGGGCGGAAGGCGACCTGCCGATCCTGATGCTGACCGCGCGCGACGCCACCGCCGACCGGGTGCGCGGGCTCGACAGCGGCGCCGACGACTACCTGGTCAAGCCCTTCGCCTACGAGGAGCTGCTGGCCCGGGTCCGGGCGCTGCTCCGCCGCCGCGGCCCGCGGGCGCGACGCACGCTCCGCTACGCCGACGTCCTGATGGACATCGGCACCCACGAGGTCCGCCGGGGCGAGGCGGCCATCGGGCTCACCGCCAAGGAGTTCGACCTGCTCCAGCATTTCCTGCGCAACCCGAACCAGGTGCTGCGCCGGGAACAGCTGCTGGACGCGGTCTGGGGCTTCGACTTCGGGGCCTCGAGCAACGTGGTCGACGTCTACGTCGGCTATCTGCGCCAGAAGCTCGAGGTTGGCGGCCGCCCGCGGCTGTTGCAGACGGTTCGCGGCGTGGGGTACGTCTTACGAGAAGAGTGAACGTGCCGATTCGCGCCCGGATCGCCCTCTTCGGGGCGGGCGTGGTGGCCCTCACCGTGGTCATCTTCAGCATGATCGTCTACACCCTGGTGGAGCGGAGCCTGATCGCGCAGCAGGACACGGCCCTGAGCGCGCGCGGCCAGCAGCTGGCCCAGTTCATCGTGCGCCGTGGAACCGTGCCCCGGGACGGACCGTTCTTCCCCCCCGATCTCTCGACCGCCGGCGAGACCTTCTGGGAGGTCATCAGCGGCAACCAGGTCGTCAGCGACGCGCTGGTGAACAACGCGCCGCCTCAGGTTCCGGCGTCAGTCCTCGCCAGGGCGGGCGCTGACGGTTACACGACCACCATCCGACCGCGCCCCGACCTCCCCCTTCGCGTCTACGTCCAGGCCTGGTCCCGGCCCGACCTGGGCCTGAACGGCTACGTGGTGGCCGGGCGCCCTATCGCCGCCCTCACCAGCCAGCTGTCGACCCTGCGCCTGTTCCTGATCCTGGGCGCGCTCCTCTCCCTATTCGCCGCGCTCGCCGCCAGCTGGTTTTTAGCCGGGCGCGCGCTGAGGCCGCTGGAATCGATGGCCAGGACCGCCGAAGAGATCGGCCATACCCAGGACCTGAGCCGGCGCCTGCCTGACCAGCCGACGGATGACGAGGTCGGCCGGCTGCAGCAGAGCTTCAACCTGATGCTGCAGCAGCTCGAGGACGCCTACCGGCGGCTGCAGGAGGCGCTCGCCGCCCAGCGCCGCTTCGTGGCCGACGCGTCGCACGAGCTGCGCACGCCGCTGACCACGATCCGGGGCAACATCGGGCTGCTGCTCAAGCGCGACGACATCACCAGCGAGGATCGCAGCGCCGCCCTCCAGGACATCGCCGGAGAGAGCGAGAGGATGAGCCGGATGGTGCAGGACCTGCTCACCCTGGCCCGGGCCGACGCCGGCCAGCACCTGGACAAGGCCCCCGTGGAGCTGCAGCCGATCGTCCGCGACGTCTCCCGCCAGGCGCAGGCGGTGGCGGGCGATCGCGAGGTCAAGCTGGACGGGGCCGACGACATCACCGTGGTGGGCAACGCCGACGCGATCAAGCAGCTGCTCTGGATCCTGGTCGACAACGCGGTCAAGCACACCGACCGCGGCGGGCACATCGAGATGGGGCTGCAACGCGAGGATGGGGTCGCCTGCCTGCGCGTGCGCGACGATGGGACCGGGATCCCCGCCGGGGACGCGGAGAAGATCTTCGAGCGCTTCTACCAGGCCGACACCTCCCGCTCCGGCCTGGGCACCGGCCTGGGCCTGGCCATCGCCCGCTGGATCGCGGAGGAGCACGGCGGGCGGGTGAACGCGATCAACAACCCGGACCGAG
This sequence comes from Chloroflexota bacterium, assembly GCA_005881425.1. Classification (GTDB taxonomy): domain Bacteria; phylum Chloroflexota; class Dormibacteria; order CF-121; family CF-121; genus CF-120. The sequence goes on from VBIC01000034.1 coordinate 1,855, forward strand.
GGGCGACCTTCAAGGTCGAGCTCCCGGTGGCAAAGTCTTAGGCAAGTCTTAGGAGCAACTCATGACTGATTCATCGGCCGAGGACAGGATGAAAGGCGTGGAAGAGACGCCGCCCGCCGCCGGCGAGGAGCGCGAGCCCAATCCGGCGCCCGAGGCGGCCGGCAGCGAGCCGGTCGACTCCACGCCACTGGTCGAATCCACGCCACCGGTCGAACCCGCGCCACCAGTCGAGCCGGCGCGACCCATCGACCTCAGCTACCCGCGTTCGCCTTCTTCCTTCCCCCACCGTCCGGCGCGCAGCATGGCCGCGGCCATGCTCGCGGCCGGGCTGGTGATCGGCATCGGCGGAGGCGCGCTGGCCGTGACCCTGGCCTCCAAGAACCGGCCCCTGGCCGCCCTCGGGCAGGCCTCGCCCTCGCCCTCCAGCCCGGCGACCCAGATCAGCGGATCACCGCCCTCCAGCGACGCCGCCGGCGGCCTGTCGCCGGCCGCCATCTACAAACAGGCCTCCCCCGGCGTGGTCACCATCGCCAGCGTGGTGGGGTCCAGCTTCCGCAGCTTCGGCGAAGCCACCGGGTCGGGCATCGTGCTCGACACCCAGGGCAACATCCTGACCAACCAGCACGTGGTCGCCAACGCGCGCCAGACGCAGGTGACCTTCAGCGACGGCAGCACCGTCAGCGGAACGGTGGCCGGCGTGGACGCCTCCGACGACCTGGCCATCGTCAAGGTCTCGGTGTCCGCCAGCCGCCTCCATCCGCTGACTCTGGCGGATTCCAACGCGGTCCAGGTCGGGGATCCCGTGCTGGCGATCGGCGCCCCCTTCGGCCTCTCCGAATCACTGACCTCCGGCATCGTCTCCGGCCTCAACCGGAGCAGCTCGGCGCCCAGCGGCCGTGCCCTCACCGGGCTGATCCAGACCGACGCCCCGATCAACCCGGGGAACTCGGGTGGACCGCTGCTCAACGCCCAGGCACAGGTGATCGGCATCGACGAGTCGATCCAGAGTCCGATCCAGGGATCGGTGGGAGTGGGCTTCGCGGTCGCGTCGAACACCGCCAAGGGCGTCCTCAGCGCCCTCGAACGCGGCCAGTCGGTCCAGCACGCTTCGCTCGGGATCGAGGCCCAGACCATCACCGCCGCCGCCGCCCAGCAGGACGGCCTCTCGCGCGACTCGGGCGTGCTCGTGATCCAGGCGCTCAGCGGCAGCCCGGCGGCGCAGGCCGGCCTGCGAGGCTCGGGTAGCGCCGACTCCTCAGACGACATCATCACCCAGATCGACGGGCACACCCTCAAGACCATCGAGGACCTCACCGGCTACCTCAACACCAAGCACGTTGGCGATCACGTCACCCTGACCGTGGTCCGGGACGGAAAGACGATCTCAGTGGGGGTAACCCTGGGCAACTTCCAGGCTCAGCCGACCGGTGGCTGACCGGCGGGTGGGCTGAGGGTGCAGCGACCCCGGATCTCTCCGCTACCCCTGCGTCGCGGAGCCCCCGCCTTCCTAAGAGGAACCCGGGGCTGGATCGTCGGCCTCTCCGCGATCGCGGTGATCCTGGCCGGCCTGATCGCGCGGGAGACCGTCTTCGCGGCCCCCAGCCGCACCGTCGCGGCCCGGCTGGCGACCGTCACCCGGGGCACCGTGACGAGCACCGTGACGGGCACCGGCTCGCTGGTCGCGGGCAGCCAGGTGAACGTCGGCTTCCGCGTCACCGGACAGCTGCAGGAGATCGACGTCAAGGTCGGCGACAAGGTCAAGACCGGCCAGGTGCTGGCCAGGATCGATCCCAGCGTCCAGCAGGCCGCGCTCAGCCAGGCGCAGGCTCAGCTCAGCTCGGCCCAGGCCAACCTGCAGGCGGCCCAATCGCCGCTGACCGCGGCTCAGGTCGCCCAGCTGCAGCACGCGCTGAGCAACGCCCAGCAGAGCTACAACGACACCGTCGCCCAGGTCAACGCGCAGAACCAGGCCGACGCCGCGACCGTCGCGAGCGATCGGGCCAGGCTGACCGCGGACGGCTGTACGGCGGGCTCGAACACCGCCCCCTGCCCCCAGGACCAGAGCACGCTCTCCTCGGACCAGAGCCGCCAGCACCTGGACCAGATCAACGGCCAGGGACGGATCAACTCCGCCAGCGCCCAGGTGCAGTCGGCCCGCGACAGCTACACCGTCCAGACCCAGGCCAAGCCGAACGCGATCGCGTCGGCCCAGGCCGGCGTGGTCTCCGCCCAGGCCCAGGTGCAGGCGGCCCAGCTGGCGCTCAACGAGACCACGCTGACCGCGCCCAGCAGCGGGGTCATCGTCAGCCTCAACGGCGAGGTGGGTGAGCAGGCGCTGCAGGGCGGCGGGGCCACGGGACAGGCCCCGGGCGCGACCGCGCCCCAGGTCACGACCTCGTCCAGCTCCTCGGCCGCCTCCTCCGCTTTCGCGGTTATCAGCGACACCAGCCAGTACTACGCCGTCGTCCCCTTCGCCGAGGCCGACGCCGCGGGCCTGCAGCCCAACCAGAACGCCTCCCTGACCTTCGACGCCATCCCCGGCCTGACCATCAGCGGACACCTGCTCGTGGTCGCGCCCAACTCCACCGTGACTTCGAACGTCATCAACTATTACGCGACCTTTGTGCTCAACCGGCTCGATCCGCGGCTGCGCGCCGGCATGACGGTCAACTCGGGCGTGACCACGGCCTCCGCCGAGAACGTGCTCTTCGTGCCCAACGCGGCCGTCCGCAGCTCCAACGGGACGACCACGGTGGCCGTCATGGATCACGGCCAGCAGCTTTCGACCGAGGTCGTCCTGGGACTCCAGGGTGACACTCTGACCGAGGTCAAGGCGGGCCTGAACGAGGGCCAGCAGGTGGTCCTGCCCACCATCCGGGCGGCGACGGGCACCAGCGGAAGCGGACGCGGACTCCTCGGTGGCGGCGGCTTTGGAGGTGGAACCGTCCGCGGCGGCGGGGGATGATCACCCTCGAGGGGATCACCAAGGTCTATCGCATGGGCAACGTCGAGGTCGAGGCCCTGCGCGGGATCACCCTGCACGTCCAGGACGGTGAGTTCCTGGCCATCATGGGCGCCTCCGGCTCGGGCAAGAGCACGCTGATGAACATCATCGGCTGCCTGGACCAGCCGACCGAAGGCCACTACATCCTGGACGGAGTCGACGTCGCCGGGCTGACCGATGACGAGCTGGCCTGGATCCGCAACCGCAAGGTGGGCTTCGTCTTCCAGTCCTTCAACCTGATTCCCCGTTCCTCCGCGCTCCACAACGTGGAGATGCCGCTGATCTACGCGGGCGAGGGCGACCACCGGCGCGGCCGCGCGCTCGAGGCGCTAAGGCTGGTGGGCCTGGAGGATCGGGCCGGGCACCAGCCCACCGAGCTCTCCGGCGGCCAGCAGCAGCGGGTCGCGATCGCCCGCGCGCTGGTCACGGACCCCAGCATCCTGCTCGCCGACGAGCCCACCGGTAACCTCGATACCGCGGCCAGCCAGGAGATCATGCGGCTCCTCGCCGACCTGCACCGGCAGGGCCGGACCATCGTCCTGATCACCCACGAATCCGACATCGCCGCCTTCGCCGATCGCGTGATCCGGCTTCGCGACGGCCTGGTGCTGAGCGACGAGCGGCGTGCCGCCGCGGTGGAGACGCAGGCATGACCCTGGTGGAGGCGATCCGCCTGGCCTTCAGCGGGCTGCTCAGCAACCGCCTGCGCTCCGGCCTTACCATGCTCGGCATCCTGATCGGGGTGGGAGCTGTCATCCTCCTGGTCGCGGTGGGGAACGGCGCCTCGGCCTCGGTCCAGAGCTCGATCCAGGGGCTGGGGTCCAACCTGATCACCGTTTCCCCCAGCAACCTCCGGGTGGGCGGCGTGCAGCAGGGCTTCGGCACCGGCAACACGCTCAGCATGCAGGACGTGGCGGCGCTCAAGGACCGGACGCTGGCGCCAGACGTTGTGACCGCGATCCCCAACGTCGGCGGCCGGGCCCAGATCACCTACGGCAACCAGAACTGGAGCACATCGCTCTCCGGGACCACGGAGCAGTTCCCGCAGGTCCGCAACTACCAGCTGGCCGAAGGCCAGTTCTTCACCGCCCAGGACGTCCAGGCCCAGCGCAAGGTGGCGGTGCTGGGGCCGACCGTGGTCCAGAACCTGTTCGGCGGACAGGACCCGCTGGGGCAGACGATCAAGATCAACCGCCAGATCTTCCGGGTGGTCGGTGTCTTCCAGTCCAAGGGCTCCTCCGGGTTCACCAATCAGGACGACCTGGTCGCGATGCCGATCACCACCGCCTGGTCCTTTCTGCTGGGCGGACACTCGGTGCAGTCGATCTACGTCCAGGCGGCGAGCAGTGAGGCGACGCAGAGCGCCGAGAGCGAGATCACCCAGGTCCTGCTCGACCGGCACCACATCTCCAGCGTCGCCAACGCCGACTTCCAGCTCCAGAGCCAGGCCGACGTGCTCAACACCGCCTCCCAGGTGACCGGCACCCTCACTCTGCTGCTGGGCGCGATCGCGGCCATCTCACTGGTGGTGGGTGGTATCGGAATCATGAACATCATGCTCGTGACCGTGACCGAGCGGACTCGGGAGATCGGAATCCGCAAAGCCATCGGCGCCCGGCGCCGCGACGTCCTGCTGCAGTTCCTGATCGAGTCGATGTTCCTCAGCGCCGTGGGCGGAGCGCTGGGCATCCTGGTCGGGACGCTCGGCTCGAGTGCTCTCGGCTCGCTCGTCTCCAGCCTGCATCCCCTGGTCTCGCCATCGTCGATCGTGCTTGCCTTCGGCGTCTCGCTGGGGATCGGCCTCTTCTTCGGCATCTACCCGGCCAACCGGGCCGCTCGCCTGCATCCCATCGAAGCCCTGCGTTACGAATAACCCCTGGAGGTCTGCGCGGACATGCTCAAGACGCCCATTGCCATCCTGATCGCGGTCGTTACCCTGCTCGGCGGCTTCTACGGCGGATACCGGATCGGCCTGAACGGCTCCCAGGCTTCAGCCGCCTCGTCCTCCGGCGGCTCGCCCTCATCGCGTGGTGGGAACTTCGCCGGCGGCGGGGGCCTGGCGGCGCTCTGCGCCACCCCCAGTCCGGGCGCCAGCGGGGCGGCCCAGGCCCGCGGCCGCGGCGCCACGGGCACCATCAGCTTCCTGAGCAGCGGCAGCCTGACCGTCCACAGCGCGGCCTGCAACACCGACGTCAAGGTCACATTCGATCCCACCGTGGTCGTGCGTAAGACGGTCAACGGCGGAGTCTCCGACCTGCAGGAGAACCAGAACGTGACCATCACCGGCCAGCGTCAGGCCGACGGCAGCATCAAGGCGACCTCGATCACCCTTGTGCCCGCCGGCAGCTTCCGCTTCGGGGCGGGCGGCTCGGGTAGCGCGGGAGCGGGCGGCTCGGGGAGCGCGGGAGCGGCGGCAGGCGCGGGCGGTTCGGGCGGCTGATCCCGCCGGTTGGGCCTGTTGAATTGGACGATCACTACTGACCGTAGAGTGTCCTAGCGCGGAGGAGCGGTCGTTTCCCCGTTCATGGTGCCGAGGACGTCCAACCGGTAGCCAACGCCCCGCAGCGTGGTCACTCGCAACCCACTCCCGTCTAGCTTTTGTCGCAACCATGCGATGTGAACGTCGACCGTTTTCGGCTCGCCGACGAAGCCGGCTTGCCAGGCTGCCCCAAGTATCCGGTCGCGGCTCAGGGCCTTGCCGGCATTGACCGAGAGGACGCGGAGGAGGTCGAACTCCCTCGGTGAAAGCTCGAGCTCTCGAAGGCCGATTCGCGCCCGACGGGCTTCAGCATCGAGCACCACGCGCCCCACGCGGATCATCGCCGAGAGCGCTGGGAGAGAACGCGCCTGCAGCAGACGCCGGAGCTGGGCAGCGATCAGCCGCACGGGGGCATCCGCCGGGAGCCAGGAGTCGGCACCCAGCTCGAGGCACGTCACCGCCTCACTGGGCGTCCCTCCGACGACCAGGGTCGGGCTGGCCGTGACCCGGCGAACCACCGCCGTCGTGTCGACTGGGTCTGGCGTGTTGAGGATCAGGGCGTCCGTGGCAGGCTCATGGACCGTGCCGGCCCACTGACGATGCCATACCAGGTTGATAGCTCCGGGGCTAAGCTCCTGTCGGAGATCGCTCGCCAAATCACGCAGCGGTGAAAAGAGCACCACCCGGCGGGAAGAGGCGTCAGTATTTGGAGACGTTCAACTCCTCCACCGTGCCGGAAACCAGGAACACGACGCGCTCGCAGATGTTCGTCGCCCGGTCGGCAATCCGTTCCAGGTTGTGAGTGACCCAGAGCAGGTAGGTGGCTTCGTTGACGATTTCCTGGTCACTCCCCATCTGCGAGAGCAATTCGCCGTAGGCACGATCATAGAGAGTGTCGACCTCGTCGTCACGTTCGCAGAGCTGTCGTGCGCGCGCCGCGTCGCCAGAGGCGAACACCGCCAGCGTTTCCCGCACCATGTCCAGAACGAGGACGCTCATCCCACGGATCACCGAAGGTAGGCCCAGGCGCGGAGACGGCCCGAGCATGAGCGTTACCTTGGCGATGCCCTCGGCATGATCGCCGATTCGCTCCAAGTCAGAGATCACGTAGAGCGTCGCAACGACAGAGCGCACCTCCAGTGGATCGTGTGTGGAGACGAGACGGTCGGTAGCGTCTGACTCGATCGCGTAGCGCAGCCGGTTGATCTCCAGATCGCCGCGAACGACGGCGTCAGCCTTGCGGAGATCTCGCTCTATGAGTGCCTCGACCGCAGCCGCGAGCGCCGCCACGACCCGGTCCCCCAGTCCATCGACCGATCTCTCCACGCAGCTAATCGTACGGCCCATGGCCTTAACGACACCTTAACCCGACGGCCCCTATCATCGCGGCGGAGGTGAACCATGCGCCTGAGCGTAGTCCCACAGGAACGTCGTTTCTACGGCCTTTTCAAACGCCAGGGAGAGCTCGTCGCCGAATCGCTGGCCCAGCTGCGCAACGGCTTGCTCGAGGGCCAGAGCCGGCATCCGGGCCTTCGCGACCTCGAACACCAGTGCGACGACGTCACCCACGAGATCTACAACCTGATCAACCACACCTTCGTCACCCCGCTGGAACGGGAGGACATTTACGACCTGGCCTCGTCGCTGGACGACGTCGTCGATCTGGCTGAAGAGGTGTCGGACAAGATGGACCTCTACCGCTGCTACCCCATCGCTCCGCCGGCCCGAGCCATGGGCGAAGCGCTGGCCAAGGCAGGCGTCGAGCTGGCCAAGGCCCTGGAAGGCCTCGACGGCTTCAAGAACCTGGAACCCCGCCGCCTCGCGGTCCACAGTCTCGAAAACGAAGGCGACCGGATCACGCGCACCGCTCTGGCAGAGCTCTTCGCCAACGGGCAGTCGGCCGCCGACCTGATCAAGTGGAAGGACATCTACGACCTCCTCGAAGCGACCATGGACCAGTGCGAGCACGTGGCCAACCTGCTCGAAGCGATCTCGATCAAGAATGCCTGACGCCCTGCTGGTCGTCACCGTGCTGGTCGCTCTGGGCTTCGAACGGATTCCACGACACCGCCAACGCGATCGCGACCTCGATCTCGACCCGAGCCCTGAGCCCGCGCCAGGCGGTATTGCTCTCGGCTGTCTTGAACCTTGCCGGAGCGGTGGTCACGGTGGCCTTCTTCCAGGCCAAGGTCTCCAACACCATCGGACAGATCGTGGCCTTCAAGGCCAGCCTGGTGGTCATCCTCGCGGCGCTCCTGGGAGCGATCACCTGGAACCTCCTCACCTGGTATTTCGGCCTGCCCAGCAGCTCCACCCACGCCCTGGTCGGAGGCTTGATCGGGGCGGCGACGGCGGAGGCGGGCGGCCTGGGCGGCGTTCGCTGGAGCCAGTTCGGCAAGGTCCTGCTCAGCCTGGTGACCTCGCCGCCCGTGGGTTTTCTGGTCGCGGCCCTGTTCATGATCGGCCTGATGTTCGTCTTCCGCGGGGTGCGGCCGGCCCTGCTGAACAGGACCTTTCGCCGGCTCCAGATCGTCAGCGCCGCCTTGCTCTCCTTCTCCCACGGCGCCAACGACGCCCAGAAGACGATGGCCGCCATCACCCTGGCCCTGATCGCCGGCGGGCAGCTGAAGGCCTTCAAGGTGCCGATCTGGGTCGTGGTCCTGTCCGCCACCGCGATCGGCTTCGGCACCTACGCCGGCGGCTGGCGGATCATCCGCACCCTCGGCTGGCGGATCTACAAGCTGGATCCGGCCACCGGGATGTCGGCGCAGCTGATGGGAGCGATCGTCATCCAGGGCGCGACTCAGTTCGGCCTGCCGGTGAGCACCACCCACGTGGTCACCGGATCGGTCATGGGCGCCGGCGCTCCGCAGCGGCTCACGGCGATGCGCTGGGGCCTGGGCGCCAACATCGTCACCGCCTGGCTCCTCACCATCCCGGCGGCGGCCGTCGTGGCCTGGGTCATCTTCGCCGTCCTGCACACCGCACGGCTGGGATGAGGCGTCTCGATCAGGGCGCGTCGAGATAGCGCGCGCTCGTGATCGCGCCCTTGCGCTCCTCGAGGACCCAGGTCGAACCCTTGGCCAGCCGCCCGGCCTCGGCCGGCTCGACGGTTCCCTCCCGCGCCAGCTCCTCGAGCAGCTCCTGGATCACGTCGCCGTGGCTGCAGAGGACCGCGTCGGTGCCCGAGAGGGATCGGATCAAGCGCCGGATGGGAGCGGTCCCCGCCCCCTCCGCCAGCGCATCGGTGGGCTCCGCCTCGAGGCCAAGGCGCTCGGCCAGCGGCTCGACCGTCTGCAGGCAGCGGACGGACGGGCTGGAGAGGATGCGGCGGATGGAGCGGCCGCCAAGCTGGTCGCGCAGCCCCTTCGCCTGCTCCGCTCCCGGTTTCGAAAGCGGGCGCAGGCTGTCGTCACCTTCCCAGCTCTCGCGGTCACCGGCCTTGGCGTGGCGAACCAGGTAGACGGTCACCGGGTCCGCCGGTCAGGAGGCCTGGAGCTCGAGCGAGTGGAGGAGAGCGCGATCGTGCGGGTGGGTCAGGAGCTCGAGCGCATCAACGACCGGGATCCAGCGCAGCTCGTCGACCTCGTCCGAGATCCGAAAGCGGCCCTCGATCGGCTCCATGACCCAGTAGCAGGCGACCTTGTCCCGTCCCCGGCGATCCACGTAGGCGGTGCAGCCGAGCGGCCGCAACAGGCGGCAGCGGAAGCCCGTCTCCTCCTCCACCTCGCGCAGCGCGGCCGTCTCCAGCGTCTCGTCAGCCGCCAGCTTGCCCTTGGGGAAGGTCCAGTCGTCGTAGCGCGGCCGGTGGATCACGGCCACCCGGTCGCCGCCGCGGCCCGGCCGGATGATGACGCCGCCCGCGGCTCGAACCAGCTTCGCCGCGTCGAGACTCAGGATCTTTGCTGCCATGGACACCCCTTGCTTGGTTTGTTGCAGGAACGCGGCTATCTGGTGGTCGGCGTGGTCGTTCTGGTCCCTCATATCATCCACCCTCGGAGCCGTTTGCGGTCGAGCCGTTTCCACTTCCGCTTCCAGGCCTTACGCACGGCCCTCGCCGCCTCTCCCTCGCGGAGGTAGATCTGACCGGCGAGGAATGCCGGACGTCCCTCGACAGACTCCCGCAGCCAGCGACGGAGGTCGACCGCATCCTGGTGCTCGCCGAGCCCAGCTTGCAGGCCGGCCGCCTTCCGGGCGAAGCGCGCGGCCTTCTTGCCCACGACCGGCGCCGCCGCTTCCGCCGCGTAGCGTGCGCGCTTGGCCAGGATCCGGATGCGGTGCAGCTCCGAGTCCCGTGGCCGCGAGGGCAGCCGCCGCACGCCGAGCCGCAGCCGCCGCCAGTCGGCCCGGGCCAGCGCCGGGATCACCGCCGCCGCCGGCTGGTCGGCCTCGGGCAGCAGCCGCGGCGCGACCGATGCCTCGACGAGACGGTCGAGCAGAACCAGATAGCGGTCGGAGCGCATGTCGAGGAGCAGGCGCGATCGAGCCTCCTCGGTCTCGACGTCCAGATCACGGCTCAGGCCGTTGAGGAGCAGCACCTCCTCAGGCGCCAGCTCTCCGGCCCGAGCCTGCAGCCGCAGGCGCATGACCTGCCGGTCGCGGACCGCGCCCAGCGCTGCGCCCAGCCAGCGCAGCTCGTCCTGCATGGACTTCGCCCACGCGCGCTCCAGCAGCGGCGTGAAGGTGCGCAGCTGCGAGCGCAGCGAGCGCAGGGTCACCCGCGCCCGATGGACGTCCTCGGGGTCGTCGTTGAGCCGCACGCCCGGATCGAGCCGAAGCAGCTCGGCAACCGATCGGGCGATCGTCGCCGCGATCAGCTGCGCGGCCGTGGAGTCGGCCGTGACCTCCACCGGAGCCACCTCGGGCGGCTCCATCGCCCGCCGCCCCAGCGCCAGAAGATGCTTGGGCAGGGCCTGGCCAGAGCCGGCGCCGGCCTTGTGAAGCCGCGCCAGGACCGGATCGAGCAGGTCGCCGCTCGCCCCAGCCGCCAGCTCCACCTCGAGCTGGCGGAACCGGCTCGCGACCCGCAGCCCGTCCAGGACCGCGACTTCGTCGTCCACCACCTCGGCCAGCGGGGATCCGGCCGCATCGCTGAGCCGGACCCGGCGGCGCAGCGTCGAGAGGGTGGCGACCGGCGCCAGGCTGGAATGCCGGACGTAGGCGAGCAGGAGCGCGACCGCAGCCTCGGGAGGTCGCCGTCCCTCGCCGGCGAAGGCCAGCTCCCGCCGGCTGAGGAAGGCGCCGTCGCTGGATGACGGCAGCTTGAGGGTCCATCCTTCGCCCTCGCGCAGGCGGAGGCTGCAGCCCCAGCGGGCCAGGCGCAGGCCGGGCGTGTCGTAGTAGACGGTTTCCATCCGCACCGTTTCGACGGGCGCGGCGCGGGCGCCCTGGATCAGGCCGTCGAGCGGGGGCAGGTGGAAGTCGGGGCCGGCGGCGAGCTTGGCCTCCCGCTCAAGCATCGGGCGGGATCGCGCCTGCCTGGGCGCGGGCCAGCGCCAGCTCGCTGAACCGCTGCTGGGCGTTCACACCCCTGACCGTGGGGACCCGTTCCGAGCTTCCGTCGGGGCAGAGCCGCCAGGCAAGCACGTCGTCGTCGAGACAGACGTCCAGGATCTCGCCCAGGCGCCGGCGCAGGTCTCGGTCCGTGACCGGGACCATCGCCTCCACCCGGCGGTCGAGGTTGCGCGGCATCAGGTCGGAGGAGCCGAGGTAGTAGCGAGCGTCCTTGTCGGCCGCGCCGAAGCGGAAGATTCGCGAGTGCTCGAGGTAGCGCCCCACGATCGAGCGCACCCGGATCCGCTCGGAGAGACCGGGGACGCCGGGACGCAGGCAGCAGATGCCGCGCACGATCAGGTCGACGTCGACCCCGCTCTGGGAGGCATGGTAGAGGGCGTCGATGATCTCGGTGTCCACCAGGCTGTTGACCTTGAGCACGATCCGGCCGTTTGGGTGGTTCTCCTCTTCGCGGATCAGCTTGATGATGCTGGAGCGCAGGCCCACCGGCGCGACGAGCAGCCTTCCGAAGCGGCGCTGCCGGCTGTAGCCGGTGAGGAAGTTGAAGAGCTCGGCCACGTCCTGGCCCAGCTCGGGATCCGCCGACAGGAGACCGACGTCTTCGTAGATCTGCGCTGTTCGCGGATTGTAGTTGCCCGTCCCGACGTGGACGTAGCGGCGGATTCCCGCGGCCTCGTGACGGACTACCAGCGTGACCTTGGCGTGAGTCTTCAGTCCGACCACGCCGTAGACGACGTGGACGCCGGCCTCCTCGAGCGCCTGGGCCCAGGCGATGTTGGCCTGCTCGTCACCGCGCGCCTTAAGCTCGACCAGCGCGAACACCTGCTTGCCCGTGGCGGCGGCGCGGATCAGGGCCCGCACGATCGGGCTGGCCGGACCGGAGGTGCGATAGAGCGTCTGCTTGATGGCCAGGACCTCACGGTCCCGGGCAGCCTGGTCGATGAAAGCCTCCACCGAGGTGGCGAAGGAGTCGTAGGGGTGGTGGACCAGCAGGTCGCGCTCGCGCAGCACGGCGAAGATGTCGACCGGCTCCCCGGCAGCTCTCCGCCTTCAGGTCCGCCCGGTCGATGCCGTACAGCGCCCACAACCCGCTCAGGTCAAGGAGCCCGTCGACGATGTAGACGTCGCTGGATCCCAGCTCGAGCTCGTGGGTCAGCAGCCCGATCACCTCGTCGGTCATCCGGCTGTCGATCCCGAGCCGGACCACGCGCGCGGTCCGCCGCTGGCGCTGCAGCTCGGTCTGGATCGCGGCCAGCAGGTCCGCCGCCTCCTCGTCGACCAGCTCCAGGTCCGCGTCGCGGGTGACCCGGAACGGGCTGTGGCTGACGATCTCCATGCCGGGAAAGAGCATCGGCAGGTGCAGGGAAATGACCTGCTCCAGGGGCACGAACCGCTTGCCGTCGGGGAGGGGGATGAAGCGAGGCAGCAGCGGCGGCACCTTGACCCGGGCGAAGCGCGGGGTCCGCTCGCCCGGCACGCGCACCATGACCGCGAGGTTGAGCGAGAGGTTGGAGATGTAGGGGAAGGGATGCGCGGGGTCGACGGCGAGCGGGGTCAGCACGGGGAAGATCTCCTCCCGGAAGACCGCGCGCAGGTG
>VBIC01000034.1:14529-14877 GCA_005881425.1 Chloroflexota bacterium
GAGGCTCGTCGCCTCGCCCAGCAGGCCGTCGACCTTCTCCCGGATCGCTTCCAGCTGCTCCGTCGGTGTCATGCCGTCGGGCGAGGTGGTGGTCAGCCCGGCCAGCATCTGCTCCCGCAGCCCGGCGACTCGCACCTGGAAGAACTCGTCGAGTGTCTCCCCCAGGATCGCCAGAAAGCGCACCCGCTCCAGCAGGGGCAGCCGCCGGTCCGCGGCCAGGGCCAGGATCCGCCGCTCGAACTCGAGCTGCGAGAGCTCGCGGTTCAGATAGCGTGTCCTGGAGGCTGCCTGGATTGGCGGTCGCTCGATCTCGACGCTCGACTCGGCCATCTTTCAGAGGTTAGCAGC
>VBIC01000035.1 GCA_005881425.1 Chloroflexota bacterium
CCGATCATCAAGCTGGCGGGCTGCACACCGGCGGCCGGTGACTGGGGAGGCCTGGTGGTCAACGGCTACGCCTCGTTGACCAACGCCACCATCAGCTACGACGACGGCCTCACCGTCAACGCCGGCTCGGCCCGGACCCCGAGCGGCTTCGGCCTGGACTTCGCCGGCGCCTCGATGCACCATATCGGCGGCAACGCCATCGTCGTGGCCGGCTCGCCGCTCTCGGTCACCAACGTCGTCTTCAGCCAGGTGGGGGGAGACGGGATCGACAGCACCAACAGCGGTACCAAGGACGTGATCACCGACGACCAGTTCGACCACGTCGGCGGGATCGCGGTCAACCTGACGAACGCTCCCAGCGATCACCTCGACCGCAACGTCTACACCAACGGCGGCAGCCCGACGGTGAAGACCAGCGGTGCGGCGGTCACGATCACCTGCTCCAGCATCCAGGCGGGAGGGCTCAACGGCGACGCTCATCTGACCGTCAACCAGAGCGACTTCGCGCCGGGCGTGGGAGTCTCGGCTCCGGCGGGCGCCAATCTCGAGAACAATTGGTGGGGCCAGACCGGTGGTCCCAGCGGGCAGCTCTCCGGCGGCGTTACCGTCAGCGCGCACCTCGGCTCCCAGCGACCGACTGCCACGATCTCCGTGACCGGAAAGCCGAGCGCGACCCAGACCCTGGACCCGGTCAATTCCGGCGGCGCTCTGGGCACCGGCCTGGTCGAGGCCACGGTCACCTTCAGCCGGGATATGAACCCCGAGGCGACGCAGCCCAACGTGACCTATGCCAGCACTCCGGTCCCCTTCACCGGCGCCTGGAATCCCGGCACGCACCCCAACACCTGGGTCGGCGACGCCCCCATCGACTCCACGCTGGCCTCCACCGGCTCGCACAGCGCCTCGGCCAGCGGAGCCCACAGCTGCGTGCCTGATCCACAGCTGACGCTGAACAACCTGATGACGCCGCCCTCGCCTCAGACCTTCCAGGCCGACACCAGCAGCCTGCCCACCGTCACCATCAGCGCAGCGGACCTGATCGGCGCCGGCAGCGTTCGTCTGCACGGCCATGTCGTTCCCAACGGCTGGGCCACGGGCACCGTCCATTCCGGCCTGTTCGTGTTGACCAACACGGCCCTTCCATTCGATGTCCACAGCTACGCCGCTGGGGGACAAGAGCACCGCCGCCAACGTCACGGTGGTCGCCGGCGGCCTCGACTCCTCGGCGACGTACTCCATCCACCTGAACGTGCCCAGCGTGAACGCCACCGCTACCGAGTCGACCAGCGACACCGTGACGACGACCGCGCCGGCTTCCAAGGCGGTCTTCACCGCCGATCCCGCGTCGTCGACCGGCGCCGGTTCCTTCTTCTCCGCAGCGGTCTCGGCCGAGGACCCGTCCGGCGACGTCGTCGCCGACTTCTCCGGCAGCGTCACCGTCGGCCTCACCACCGCAGCCGGGGCAACCCTTTCAGGAACGCTGACCCAATCGGTGGTCGACGGAGTGGCCGGCTTCAGCGGACTGAGCGTGAACAAGACCGCGAGCTACACCCTGACTCCAGCCGCGACACCGTCGCTCACTGCGGTCGCCAGCGGCTCCTTCACGATCACGCCGGCAGCGGTGGACCACTTCGCCGTGACCACGATCGGCGATCAGATCGCGGGCGCCCCCTTCACCGTGGAAGCCACGGCCTACGACGCGATGAACAACGTCAAGACCGACTATGCCGGAGGGGCGGCGATAGCGGGCTCGGCCTCGGCGGCGCCCGGGACCGCGCCCACCGGCTGCGGCGGGAGCTGCGCACCGGCCTACGGGGCCTTCGGCACCTGGGCCAGCGGGGTGGCCTCCGCCAGTGTCACCCTCTACGCGGCCGAGCAGAGCCGAAGCCTCACGGTCGCCGACGGGACGCATCAGGGGACGAGCAACACCTTCGACGTCGGTCCCGCCTCCCTCGATAACCTGGCCTTCAGCCAGCAGCCGGGCGGGAGCCCGACCGGCGGGACCGCGTTCCCGGCGCAGCCGATCGTCCTGGCTCAGGATCTGTACAGCAACGGCGTCGGATCAATCTCCATCGCTCTGACGATCACCCCCAGCACCGGCAGCAGCGGAGCGACCCTCAGCTGCGCCAGCACTACCGTGACGACCGGTGGCGCCGGGACGGCCAGCTTCAGCGGCTGCAATATCGACAAGGCCGGGACCGGCTACCAGCTGCGGGCCACGGCTGCCAGCCTGCAGCCGGACAGCAGCGCCTTCGACGTCGCGGTAGGGCCGGCGGCCACCCTGAGCTTCAGCCAGCAGCCGGGCGGGAGCCCGAGCGCCGGAGCGGCGTTCCCGACCCAGCCGAAGGTACTGGCGGTGGACGCCGGCGGCAACGAGGTCAGCGCCGCCAGCGTCGTCCTCAGCATCACGCCCACGACCGGGACGAGCGGGGCCGCCCTGACCTGCACGGATACCACCGTATCGACGGACACCAACGGGGTCGCGGCCTTCGGCAACTGCCAGATCGACAAGGCCGGAAACAGCTACCAGCTGCGGGCCACATCGGGCAGCCTGGAGGAGGACAGCAGCGCCTTCAACGTCGATGCGCCCACCACGACCAGCCTCGGCAGCGCGCCGACGACGACCGCGCCCGACACGTATCCGGACCCACCGACCGTGACCCTCACCGCGACCCTCACCGCCACGGGTGCCGCGGCTCCCGCGACCGGGACGGTCGCCTTCAAGGCCGCAGGCGCCAGCATCAGCTCGGCGTGTGACGCGGCCACCGTGACCGCCGGCCAGGCCTCATGCGCCGCGGATTACAGCCTGGTCAACAACAAGAGCCTGACTGCCGATTACTCGGGTGGTAGCGCCGGTGGTGTGACGTACGACTCCAGCGCCAGCGGCTCGCTGACAGCGACGACGGTCAGCGTTTCGGACAGCGGATCACCGGCGACGTTCGTGGCGACCGTCGGCGGTGGCCCGAGCGCAAGCACCGACGGAAGTGTGATCTTCGTGACCGGCGGCGCGCCCGTCCCGGGATGCTCCAGCCCGGCGCCGCTCTCGAGCGGCAGCGCCAGCTGCACACCGAGTCCGGCGCTCGCGACCAGTACCGTACTGTACGCGATCTACCTGCCGGCCGCGACGGCCTCCTTCAGCTCGAGCGACGGGAGCGATACCGCGCCCTAGATGGCGCCGCGCACAGCGGATTCGAGTGGAGCGACCTCTGCGAGCGGTCCGTAGAGCACGCTGAAGTCGCGGTGCGATAGCACGCGGCGGACGACCAGCGCGCCGGCCGCGATCATGCAGGCGTTGACCGCACGCTCCCAGGTCTCGTTCTCGAACTCCTCCGCCATCAGGCGCAGGATGGCCTCCGGGTCGTCGCCCTCGACCTGGGCGCTGGAGCCGGCCGGGTGCAGCCGCGCCGTCCCACCCAGGCCCGCGACCAGCGTCTCAGCCTGATGGTGAGTGACCCGCATGGCGTCGTAGAAGGCGCTCTCCGAGCCGCGAAAGACGCCACTCTTGGCCATCCGGGCGGCTCGGGAGAGGGCCGAGAAGTACTCTGGTGCCGCGGTGACGTCGTGCTCGGGCACCGCTCCCGCCTCCGGCGCCGCCTCCTGGATCGCCTGCCACTGCTTACGCTCGAGGCGGCCGAGCCGGTCGAGGAAGCGCTCGACCTCCTTGCTGTTGGGACCGAACCGGGACTCTGCCATTGGGCGGTGGTCCACTAGAATACGCCGGGTCTCATGCCGAATGCGAGCGTCCTGATATGCCGGTAGTCCCATTCGAGGTCCGGACCGGGTATCGGGTGGAGGCCCGCGACGGCGAGCTGGGGGTGGTGCGGGAGATCTTCAACGGCCCCCCGCGCTCGATGTTCGTCGACTCCGAGCCGTACGTGAGAGTCTCCTCGAGCGGACAACCGGACCTCAACGTGCCTCTGAGCGAGGTCGTCGACGTCTCCGAGGTCAAGGGGACCGTCTACCTGCGCCGCTGGCTCCGGGAGATCGACGCCCTCCGCTGGACCGGGGATCCCCGCAACCCCTCCCTGCCGGCACCTCCGTTTCGGCCCCGGCGCCCGCTCGACGGCCGGGCGGCGGTGGAGCGGCGTACCGCCGCCGGCGAGGTCGTGGTCCCGCCGCGCCCACGCGTTGAGCTGGGAACTTGGCAGCCTGGTGAGATGGCTCCAAGACCCGAGCCGGGGCGGCAGCTGCGGATCGGCGACCGGTTCCAGCCCGGCGATCGCATTCCGCTGCCGGGCCAGTACATGTGCACGGTCTGCCGCTTCCGCCGGCACTCAAGCCAGTTCCTGGAGGAGAATCCGGACGGTCGCTTCCCGCCCCCGCATCATCCTGGCGCCCTCTGGGAGCTGGAAGACCTGAGGCCCTAGCCATCGGGTCCCGACCTGATGCCCTGCGCCCGAAGCCGGCTTGAATACGAAGCCTATTTCGGACGGCGAGCGGCCCATTCATGAAAGCGCCGTCCAGAGCATCACGAGTTGGGGAGTCCAGGCTGGGCCGCCGAGCCGCCCGGCGCCCAGGCTCGTCAGCCTGGACGGCGCAAATGCGCGATAAGTTAGACTGACCGCGTTGCTCAGCGACTATTTTCCGCTGCTCATTTTCCTCGGCGCGGTGGTTCTCTTCGGGTTGCTGGCTCTCTTCCTCCCCGCCTTCCTGGCCGGCAGCCGCCAGTCCGCCGCCAAGGACCTGCCCTACGAGTGCGGGATCGTCCCTCGCTCGACGGCGAGGCGCCGCTTCTCGGTCAGCTTCTACCTCACCGCCATGCTCTTCATCATCTTCGACGTGGAGGCGATCTTCATCTATCCCTGGGCGGTGATCCTGCATGGCCTCCGCTGGTTCGGGATCGCCGAGATGGGGATCTTCGTCGCCATCCTGCTGGTGGCCCTGGCCTACATCTGGAAGAAGGGAGCCCTGGAGTGGGGGAGTTAGGAGTCCGTAGCCGTCCCTTCGTCACCGGGAGGGCTGCCGGTCCGACCCCGCTCAACGCGCTCGGCGACAACCTCTTCACGACCACGCTGGACAAGGTCATCAACTGGGGGCGCGCGGGCGCCATCTGGCCCGCGCTCTTCGGGCTGGCCTGCTGCGCCATCGAGATGATGGGAACGGTCGGCCCCCGCCACGACCTCTCGCGCTTCGGCTCGGAGCTGTTCCGGGCCTCACCTCGGCAGGCTGACCTGATGATCGTGGCCGGCCGGGTCTCGATCAAGATGGCCCCCGTGCTCCGCCAGATCTACGACCAGATGCCCGAGCCCAAATGGGTGATCGCGATGGGGGCCTGCGCCTCCTGCGCGGGTATGTTCAACAACTACGCCATCGTGCAGAGCGTCGACAAGATCGTGCCGGTGGACATCTACGTACCGGGCTGCCCGCCGCGTCCGGAGGCCCTGATCGACGCGGTCATCAAGCTGCAGCGCAAGATCAAGGGCCTACCGCTGGTCCCGCGGTAGCCCGCCGACGGTGAGGGAGGAGGAATGAGCGAGAGCGCCACGACGACGCTCGTACAGCGGGTCCAGGAGCGATTCCCGGGCGCGCTCATGGACCACCGCGAGTTTCGCGGCGACCTCACCCTCCTGGTCGACGCGGGGCGGCTGCTGGAGGTGGCCCGCTTCCTCAAGGAGGACCCAGAGCTCGGCTTCACCTACCTGCTCTACAACACCGCCGTGGACTGGCCGGCCCGGCAGCCGCGCTTCGACGTCGTGTGGGAGGTCCGCAACCTGCGCAGCGGCACCCGGGTGCGCCTCAAGGCGCAGGCGGCCATGCCCGACTGCCGGGTTCCGAGCCTGACCAGTGTGTGGCCGGCGGCGAACTGGCACGAGCGCGAGACCTACGACCTGCTTGGCATCCGCTTCGACGGCCATCCCGACCTGCGCCGGCTCCTGATGCCCGACACCTGGGAGGGTCATCCTCTGCGCAAGGATTACGTGTCCTTCGGAGAACCGGTGATCTTCAGCGACCAGAAGCTCGAGGGCCTGGAGCCCGACGCCATCCGTGGCTGACACCACCGTCGAGCAGGATCTCCTCCGCGACCCCGGCGCCGAACCGCCGGAGGAGTGGATGGAGCTGAACATGGGTCCCCAGCACCCCAGCACCCACGGTGTGCTTCGGGTCAAGCTGAAGCTGGACGGGGAAGTCGCCCGCGACGCCGAATGTGACATCGGCTACCTGCACACCGGCTTCGAGAAGTCCTTCGAGGACAAGACCTACACCCAGGGGATCACCTTCAGCGATCGGATGGACTACCTGGCGCCGCCGATCAACAACGTCGGCTTCGTCATGGCGGTCGAGAAGCTGATGGAGATCGAGGTGCCGCCCCGGGCCCAGGCGATCCGGGTGATGATGATGGAGCTGGCCCGGATCGGAAGCCACGCGCTCTGGCTCGGTACCACCGGGCTGGACCTGGGCGTGTACTCCGGTTTCTTCTACGCCTGGCGCGATCGGGAGAAGATCCTCGACCTCAACGAGGCCTACTCCGGGGTGCGCATGATGACCTCTTTCACCCGGGTCGGTGGAGTCGCCTGGGACCTTCCCGACGGCTGGCTCGAGGAGCTGCAGCGCCTGCTCGACGTGCTGCCCTCGCGCATCGACGACTACGAGGGCTTGTTCACCCGCAACCCGATCTGGCTCGAGCGGACCAAGGGACTGGGGGTGCTCACCGCGGAGGAGGCGATCGAGTGGGGTGTCACGGGGCCGGTGCTCCGGGCATCGGGTGTCGACTACGACGTGCGCAAGGCGTTTCCCTACTGTGGTTACGAGCAGTACGACTTCGAGGTCCCGGTCGGCACCGCGGGGGACAGCTACGAACGCTACCTGATGCGGATCCTGGAGATGCGGGAGAGTATCAGGATCCTGCAGCAGGCGATCCGCACCATACCCGGAGGACCGGTGCAGTCCAACGACCGCAAGGTCGCCCTGCCGCCCCGCACCGAGCTGTCGACCAGCATGGAGGCGGTGATCCATCATTTCCGGCTGGTGAGCGAGGGCTTCAAAGGACCGGTGGGCGAGGTCTACGCCTTCGTCGAGAGTCCGCGCGGCGAGCTCGGCTACTACCTGGTCTCGGACGGGACCAACAAGCCCTACCGGATGAAGGTGCGCCCGCCGTCCTTCTGCAACCTGCAGGCGATCGGGAAGATGGTGCAGGGCAGGCTGGTGGCGGACGTGGTCGCCATCCTGGGATCGATCGACATCATCCTGGGAGACGTGGACCGATGAGCCTGCGTAAAGAGACGGTGGCGATGATCCGGGAGTACGCCCGCCGCTACCCCTCGGCGCAGTCGGCGATCATTCCGGCGTTGTGGGCCGTTCAACACGAGCAGGGCTACGTGACGGCGGAGTCGCTGGCTGAGATCGCAACCCATCTCGAGCTGCCGCCCTCGCTGATCGAGTCGACCTCATCCTTCTACTCCATGTTCCTGACCCGTCCCGAGGGACGGCACGACGTGGTGATCTGCGTCAATGCTCCCTGCGGCCTTCGAGGCGCCGACGAGGTGCTGGCCTACTGCGAGCGCACGCTGGGAATCCGCGCCGGCCAGACCACCCAGGACGGCGCGATCACGCTGCGCTCCACGCCGGAGTGCCTGGGGGCCTGCGGCGGCGCGCCGATGATGCAGGTGGACCACCGCTTCGAGGAGAACCTGACCTCGGAGCGGATCGACGCCGTCTTCGAGCGGCTGCGCACGGAGCCGGCGCCACACGAGGTCGTGAAGCCGAAAGCGGTCGCGCCGGTCAAGGGCGAGAAGGCGAGGAGTGGGGTGGAGGGCGCCAGGCCGAGAGCGCGGAGGACGCAGAAGTAATGGGACTGAAGCCCGTCCTGACCAGAGACTTCGGCCAGGAAGGCCTGATCGGCCTCCAGGGCTACGAGCGCACCGGCGGCTACGGCGCCTTCAAGAAGGCGCTCCAGGAGAGCACACCCGACGCTCTGATAGAGATGGTCAAGAAGAGCGGGGCCTGCGGGGACGGGGCGGCGCCGGCTTCCCTACCGGCAACAAGTGGGGTTTCCTTCCCAAGGGCGTCTATCCGCGCTACCTGATCTGCAACGCCGACGAGAGCGAGCCGGGTTGCTTCAAGGACCGGTACCTGATCGAGGAGAGCCCCCACCAGCTGATCGAAGGCATCCTGATCGCGGCCTACGCGATCGGCTGCAACGTCGCCTTCATCTACATCCGCGGCGAGTACTTGCCGCAGACCGAGCTGCTCGAGACGGCCCTCGAGGAAGCCCGCGCCGCGGGCTACATCGGCCGCAACGTGCTGGGCAGCGGCTTCGACGTCGACGTGCTGCTGCATCGCGGTGCGGGCGCCTACATCTGCGGCGAGGAGACGGCGCTGCTGACCTCGCTCGAGGGCTACCGCGGCGAGCCGCGCCTCAAGCCTCCGTTTCCGGCCGTCAAAGGCCTTTACGGCAAGCCCACCGTGGTCAACAACGTGGAGACGCTGGCCACTCTGCCGCACATCGTCCGCAACGGTCCCGACTGGTTCGCCGCGATGGGCACCCCGACCGGAAAGGGAACCCGAGTCTGGTGCATGAGCGGACACGTGAACCGGCCGGGCAACTACGAGCTGGAGATGGGCACGCCCATCCGCGAGCTGATCTACGAGCACGGCGGCGGCATCTGGAAGGGCCGGAGCCTGAAGGCCTTCCAGCCGGGCGGAGCCTCGATGATGGTGCTGCTGCCGGAGCACCTCGACGTGGGCCTCGACTTCGACGCCATCGCCAAGGCCGGATCGATGGCTGGAGCCGGCGCCATGATGGTGATGGACGAGACCACCTGCATCGTCGACGTCGCCCGCCGGCTGGTCAAGTTCTTCGAGCACGAGAGCTGCGGCAAATGCACGCCCTGCCGCGAGGGCACCTACTGGATGGCCAACCTGTTCGACCGGATCGAGTTCGGCGAGGGCAAGCCCGGCGACCCGGACCTCCTGCTGGACATGGGCTACAACATCGACGGCCGCTCCTTCTGCCCTCTGGGTGACGCCTCGACCTGGTTCCCCCGGAGCGTGATCAAGTACTTCCGTGACGAGTTCGAGCAGCACATCGTGGAGAAGGCCTGCCCCTTCCGCGGGGAACGCGAGGCGGTGGCGTAGCCATGGCGGTCGTAACCGACCAGGTGACGCTGACGGTCGACGGACAGTCCGTCACGGTGGCCAAGGGCACCCTGATCCTGGACGCGGCCAAGAAGCTGGGCATCGAGATCCCCATCTTCTGCTCGCATCCCAAGATGGAACCGGTCGCGGTATGCCGCATGTGCCTGGTCGAGGTCGAGAAGATGCCCAAGCTGCAGCCCGCCTGCGCCGTCTACGTCATGGACGGCATGGTGGTGCGCACCCGGACCGAGCAGGTGCAGCGCTACCAGAACGGAGTCCTCGAGTTCCTCCTGGCCAACCATCCGCTGGACTGCCCGATCTGCGACAAGGGCGGCGAGTGCCCGCTGCAGGACCAGACCTACACCTACGGCCCGGGAGCGAGCCGCTACGACTTCCCCAAGAAGCACTTCGACAAGGCCGTCCCGCTGAGCGACAAGATCCTCCTCGACCGCGAGCGCTGCGTCCTCTGCTGGCGCTGCACCCGGTTCTCGGCCGAGATCTCCGGGGAGCGGGAGCTGGCCCTGATCCAGCGGGGCAAGGACACCATCATCGGCACCTTCAACGACCAGCCGGCGCGCTCCGAGTACCAGGGCAACTGGACCGAGATCTGCCCGGTGGGCGCTCTGACCAGCCGACAGTACCGCTTCATCAGCCGGCCCTGGGACCTGGACCGGACGGCCACGATCTGCCCCGGTTGCAGCATGGGCTGCAACGTTCACGCCGACGCCCGCCACAACCGGCTGGGCCGCTTCCAGGCACGCGAGAACCTGGCGGTCGACGATGGATGGTTGTGCGACTTCGGCCGCTACAGCTTTCCCAGCTTCCAGCGGGAGGGGATCGAGCGGCCGAGGGTGCGGCGGGATGGACGGCTGGAAGAGGTCTCCTACGAGGAGGCGATGGCGGCCGCGGCCCAGTCCCTCCGGCGGGCCGGCCCGGCCACGGCCGGCTGGGCCTCCCCGGCGGCCACCAACGAGGAGCTGTTCCTCTTCCAGCGGCTTCTGCGTGAGGTGCTCGCAACTCCCCACCTCGACCACGGCAGGGGGCGTGGAGAGGCCGCCACGGCCCTCGAGCCGGATGACGCCGCCCTCCCGATCGCCGACCTGGAGCGCTGCGACCACGTGCTCCTGCTCGGCGGCCAGGCGGTGATCGACGCAGCGCCCGTGCTTCACCTGCGGCTATTCAAGAGCGAGCGGAAGGGCGTGCGCGTGCACAGGGTCGACGATGCCCGAGCAGCGCTCGAGGCCGTCCCGGCGGAAGCGCAGGCGGTCG
This sequence comes from Chloroflexota bacterium, assembly GCA_005881425.1. Lineage (GTDB taxonomy): Bacteria > Chloroflexota > Dormibacteria > CF-121 > CF-121 > CF-120. The sequence goes on from VBIC01000035.1 coordinate 10,345, forward strand.
GTATCGTCTCCAGCCTGGGGCGCAAGCCGGAGGTTGACAGCCTGCAGGGAAAGCTGGCCCGGAAGGTCAAGGGAAGCGTACGGCGCTTGCTGGTGCCGGACGGGCCGAACGGCCGCGGCGCGACCGACCTGGGCTTTGGCCCCGGCCGCGGTCCCGGCTACGCCAGCCTCGACGGCAAGGCCGGACGGGCGCGCCCGGACTGGGAAGCGGCGGGTGTGCGCGCCCTCTACCTGTTCGAGGCCAGCCCGCTCCACGACTTCCAGGCCTCCGGCGAGGAGCGGGAATGGATCCAGCGCCTGGAGACGGTGGTCCTCCAGCGTCCGCGCCCTTCGCCGCTCGACGACCTGGCGCACGTGATCCTGCCCGGGCGGGCCTTCGTCGAGAAGGCGGGGACCGTGACCAACATGGAGGGCCGGGTGCAGCGGATCCGCCCGGCGATCGACGCCGCGGTGGTCCGCGACGACTGGAAGATCCTGCAGGGCGTCGCCCAGGCGCTGGGCGCCGACTGGCGCTACCGTGATCCCGACGAGGTCTTCGCCGACCTCAGCCGGGCCGTGCCCGCCTATCGCGCCGACCGGATCGGTGAACGTGCGCTCTGGAGCGAGCGAGCGTGACGGCGGCGGTCGTGGTCGAGACCCTGGTCAAGGCGGCGATCGTGATCCTGGGCCTGCTCACCGGCTTCGCCTACCTCACGCTCTTCGAGCGCAAGGTCCAGGCGCGGCTGCAGCAGCGCTATGGACCCAACCGCGTGGGGCCGTTCGGGCTGCTCCAGCCCGCGGCGGACGGCCTGAAGCTGATGTTCAAGTCGCAGGCGCCGCCCGCCGGTCGCGACCACCTCCTCTACCTGCTGGCCCCCATGCTCTCGATGTCGGCGGCGCTGGCCGCCTTCGCCATCGTCCCGATCAGCGGCCCGGGCCGGATCACGCTCTTCGGCCACGCCATCGGCTGGTACGTGATGAACGTCAACATCGGCGTCCTCTGGTACTTCGCGGTGACCTCGATGGGGGTCTACGGCATCTTCCTGGCCGGCTGGGCCTCGAACAACAAGTACTCGCTCCTGGGCGCCCTGCGATCCTCCGCCCAGATGATCAGCTACGAGATGGCGCTCGGCCTCTCGCTGGTGCCCGTCTTCATCCTGGCTGGGTCCTTCAGCCTGGTCGACATCGTGAACGCCCAGAGGACCTGGTGGTTCTTCATCCCTCTCTTTCCCGCCTTCATCCTCTACCTGATCGCCGGCATCGCCGAGACCAATCGTGCGCCCTTCGACCTGCCCGAGGCCGAGACCGAGCTGGTGGCCGGGTATCACACCGAGTACTCCGGGATGCGGTTCGCCCTCTTCTACATGGCCGAGTACATCAACATGATCACGGTCAGCTCGATCGCGGCCGTCATCTTCCTGGGTGGATGGTGGGGGCCTTTCGGGATCCTGCCCGGCCCGTGGTGGTTCCTGTTGAAGGTGGTCCTCTTCCTCTACCTCTACGTCTGGCTGCGCGCCACCCTGCCTCGCGTCCGCTACGACCGACTGATGGCGCTCGGCTGGAAGTCGCTCCTGCCGCTGTCCCTGATCATGATGATGGCCACGGCCGTGGTAGTAGTGGCCGCCCAGAGGTAAGGTGTCATCCCATGCCCTTGCGTGACGTAGCGCTCGGACCCTACTACCTGCTCAAGGCCATGGCCACCACCTTCAAGCACAACGTCCGGCCGGTGGTGACGATCGAGTACCCGGAGCGGCAGAAGCCGGTGCCCCCGCGAGCGCGCGGCCGGCACATCCTGCACCGCTACGCCGACGGCCTGGAGAAGTGTGTCGGCTGCGAGCTGTGCGCGATCGCCTGCCCCGTGGGCTGCATCGTGGTCGAGGCTGCCGAGAACACGCCCGAGCTTCGGGTCTCACCGGGGGAGCGGTACGCGAAACGCTACGAGATCAATCTCCTCCGCTGCATCTACTGCGGGCTTTGCGAGGAAGCCTGTCCCTACGACGCCATCACCATGGGCCCCCGCTACGACCTGGCCGACGATCACCCGGACAAGTTCATCGCGGTCAAGGAGGACCTGCTCGAGCCGCTGCCCGCCAGCCTGGCAGACACCGCAGTCCCGTCCGCCGCCCCCTCGGCGCAGAAGATTCCGCGCAAATGGTGACCCACTCCAGGGAAAGAAGATGGCCGTAGCCTTCGCGGTCCTGGCCGCCTGGCTGCTGGTCACGGGCATCGGGGTGGTCGCCTCCCGGCGCCCGATCTACAACGCGCTCTTCCTGGTGGCCAACATGCTCGGGCTGGCGGTGGTTTTCCTCATCCTCAACGCTCAGTTCCTGTTCGCGGCGCAGATCATCGTCTACGCCGGGGCCGTGATGGTCCTCTTCGTCTTCATCATCTCCCTCCTCAACCCCGAGTCGGACGTGACCGTCGGTATTCGCCGCCCTGCTGATCGTCCTCCTGGCCAATCGCGACCTGGGCGGGCGTCCCGGCCCCTTCACCCCGGAGGTCATCAATCGCGCGGGCAACGTGCAGAGCACCGGGACGGCTCTCTACACGACCTTCCTGCTTCCGGTCGAGGTGACCTCCGTCCTGTTGCTGGTGGCGGCCGTCGGCGCCGTCTACCTGGCCATGCGGAAGCCGCGGTGAGGCGCTGATGGGCGTTCCCGCCTACGAGTTCCTCTGGCTCTCGGGCGTGCTCTTCACCCTGGGGGCGATCGGCGTGCTGATCCGGCGCAACCCGCTGGTGATCTTCATGTGCATCGAGCTGATGCTCAACGCGGTCAACCTGGCCTTCGCCGCGATCAGCCGCTACCTGAACTCACTGGACGGCGTGGCCTTCGCCTTCCTGGTGATCACGGTCTCGGCGGCCGAGGTGGTGGTCGGGATCGCGATCATCGTGCAGGTCTACCGGGCCGGCCGGGCGATGGACGTCGACGAGATGGACCTGATGAAAGAGTGAGCACGCTGGCGCCGCTCGTCCTCCTGCTTCCGCTCGCAGGCTTCCTGGTCAACGCGCTCTTCGGGCGCCTGCTGCCCCGTCGGGTGGTGGCCTGGGTCGGGGCGGGCAGCGTGGGCGCCTCCTTCCTGGTGGTCCTGGCCATCTTCGGCCAGGTACTGGGCGGCCAGCGGCTGGACCAGACCTACTGGAGCTGGTGGTCGACCGGCGATTTCTCGGTTCCCTTCAACCTCTACATCGACCCCCTCTCCACGCTGATGATGCTGGTCATCACCGGGGTCGGCTTCCTGATCCATGCCTATTCGATCGGTTACATGGCCGACGACCCCGGCTACAGCCGCTTCTTCGCCGAGATGAACCTGTTCGTCCTCTCCATGCTCCTGCTCGTCACCTCGGGCAACTTCGTCTGGCTGATCGTGGGCTGGGCCGGGGTCGGCCTCTGCTCCTACCTGCTGATCGGCTTCTGGTACGAGAGGACCTCGGCGGTGCTTGCCGCCCGCAAGGCGTTCGTCATGAACGTGATCGGTGACGTGGGCATGGTCTTCGGCGCCTTCGTCATCTTCCTGAACCTGCGTGCGCTCGACTACGGGACGATCTTCGCCCGTCTCCACCAGCTGCCGCGGGGCGGCACGGTGATCACGGCCATCTGCCTCCTGCTCCTGGTCGGCGCCATCGCCAAGTCGGCGCAGCTGCCTCTCCATACCTGGCTCCCCGACGCCATGGAGGGCCCGACGCCGGTCTCAGCCCTGATCCACGCAGCCACCATGGTGACGGCGGGGGTCTACCTGGTGGCCCGGATGCACCTCCTCTACGACTGGGCGCCCACGGCGGCCGCGGTGGTGGCCGTGATCGGCGCCCTGACCGCGTTCTTCGCCGCCACCATCGGGACGGTCCAGGTGGACATCAAGCGCATCCTGGCTTACTCGACCATGAGCCAGATCGGCTACATGTTCCTGGCGGTGGGGATAGGCGCCTACGCCGCCGGCATGTTCCACTTCATGACCCACGCCTTCTTCAAGGCGCTCCTCTTTCTGGCCGCGGGCAACGTGATCCACGCCTTCCGCGACGACCAGGACATCCGGCACATGGGCTTTCTTCGCCGCGGTCTCCCGATCACGTTCTGGACCTTCCTGATCGGCACCCTCTCGATCAGCGGCGCCCCGCTGCTCGCGGGCTTCTGGAGCAAGGACGAGATCATCCGCTCGGCGCTGACCGGGACCAACACCCTGACGGTGGCCCTTGGGGTGCTGGCGCTGATCACCGCCGGCCTGACCGCCTTCTACATGTTCCGGCTGTTTTTCACCGCCTTCGGCTGGGAGTGGCTGGCGCACGACGAGCGGCACCTGCACGAGGCGGCCCGGGTGCAGACCGTGCCGGTCATGGTCCTGGCGGTGTTCTCGGTCATCGGCGGATACTTCGCCGTCGGCTCCTTCCTCAACCCGGTCTTCGGTGAGGCCCGCCAGATCGGCGCCGGAGCTCAGATCGGTATCGGCCTGGTCGCCGTGGTCACCGCGCTGGCCGGCTTCCTGCTCGCCTATCAGCTCTACGCGCGCCGGCCCGCGCTCGCGCCCGCGATCCAGGCCAGGCTGCGGCCGGTGCACACTCTCCTCTGGCGCAAGTACTTCATCGACGAGCTCTACGACCGGATCTTCGTTCGGCCGGGCTATGCGCTGGGCGCCTTTCTCAGCGGCGTCTTCGAGCCGCGGGTCCTGGACGGTCTCGCCGCCGGTGTGGTCAGCTTCGTCCAGCTGGTGGCGGGCGACTGGCGCACCTGGGAGACGGGACGGGTGCGGCGTTACGCTCTGTGGACCCTGGGCGGCGCGGGGGTGATCGCCGGCTACTTCGCCTGGGTCCTGCTCGTGGCCAGGAGCGCGCCGTGAGCTGGTACACGCTGCCGGCCGGCGTCCCCTGGCTCACCCTGGCGCTCCTGCTGCCGCTGATCGGAGCCTTCCTGGTGCTGCTCGCTCCCGCCGCGGCGCGCGGCGTGATCAAGCAGCTCGGCATCCTGTCCGCCCTGCTGACCCTGGTCCTGATGCTGCTGCTCCTGGGCGGTTTCCAGCATGGCCCGGGCGGCCTTCGCTTCCAGTTCGAAGAGATCCATCACTGGATCCCGAGCCTGGGCATCGGCTACCACCTGGGTGTCGACGGCCTGAGCCTCTTCCTGCTCGCCCTCAACGGGCTCCTCTCTCTGCTCGCCATGCTGATCGCGGACCCGCGCACACCGCGCTTCAAGGAGTTCGTCCTGCTGCTGCTGGTGCTGGAGACTGCGACCACCGGGGTGCTGCTCGCTCTCGACCTCATCCTCTTCTACGTCTTCTGGGAAGCGATGCTGGTTCCGCTCTACTTCCTGATCGGGGTCTGGGGTGAGGGGCGGAAGGTCTTCGCGGCCTTCACCTTCCTGATCTACACCGTGATCGGGAGCTTCGCCATGCTGGTCGCCATCCTGGCGGTGGCGGCGATCACCGCGGCGCAGACGGGGCACCTGAGCTTCGACTGGACCGTTCTCGTGCAGCACCCGGCGGGCGCCGTCGCCCAGGGCTGGATGTTCCTCGGCTTCGCCCTCGCCTTCGCCGTGAAGATGCCCATCTTTCCGCTGCACAGCTGGCTCCCGATCGCGTACCCGGCCACGCCGACACCGGCGCTGCTGGTTTTCGCCGGCCTGGTCTCCAAGCTGGGTGCCTACGGGCTGATCCGCTTCAACCTGGCGCTCTTCCCGGCGGGGGCGCGGGGCTGGGGCCCGATCCTGGCCACGCTGGCCACCATCGGAATCCTCTATGGAGCGCTGATGGCGCTCCTCCAGGTAGACCTCAAGCTGCTCGTGGCCTACGCCTCGATGAGCCATCTGGGCTTCATCGGGTTGGGCATCTTCTCGCAGAACGTGTTCGGGGTCGAGGGGGCGCTGATCCAGATGATCAACCACGGGGTCATCATCGCCGGGCTCTTCCTTGTAGTCTTCATGATCGAGCAGCGGACGGGCACCCGGGCGCGCTCGCAGCTGCGCGGGTTGACCCGGCCCGCCCCACTGTTCGCCGGCCTCTTCTTCGTCATCGCCCTGGCGGCGCTAGGGCTCCCCGGTCTGAACGGCTTCGTGGGCGAGTTCCTGATCATGCTCGGCGCCTTTACCGCCTACCTGCCCCTGGCGATCGGCGCCGGCCTGGGCGTGATCCTTGCCGCCTGGTACGTGCTGCGCTTCTACCAGGGCGCCTTCGAGGAGGTTCCCGTCCAGCCCGCGGCGCTGACCGAGATGCGCCTCAACGAGGTGGGCGCACTCGCCCCGTTGCTGGCCATCATCGTCGTCTTCGGCATCGTCCCGTCCTTCTTTCCGGCCGCCGTCGACGCGACCGTGCGCGCGGTCCTGAGGACATGATCGACACCTCGCGGCTGGGCATCGACTACGGAGTGCTCCTTCCCGAGCTCGTGGTCACGGCCACCGCGCTGCTGGTGCTGGTCCTCGACCTGCTGATACCGCCAGGACGGCGCCGCTGGCTGGCCGCGGTCTCGGCGCTGGGACTCCTCCTGGCGCTGCTGGCAACGGTCCCCCTCTGGGGGGCCGACCGAAGCGCCTTCTCGGGCACGGTCATCGGAGACAGCTTCGCCGCCTTCTTCGACGTCATCCTGCTCTCAACCGGCCTGCTCACGGTGCTGATCTCGCCTCGCTTCCTGCGCAGCCTGGGCCTGGAGTACGGCGAGTACTACGTCCTCACCCTGGCGGCGATGGCGGGCATGATGCTGCTGGCCGCGGCCACCAGCCTGATGACCATTTTCCTCGGCATCGAGCTGCTCTCGATCGCGCTCTACGTGCTGGCCGGCTTCGCCCGGCGCAACCTGCGCTCGCAGGAATCGGCCCTCAAGTACCTGCTGCTGGGAGGGTTCGCGAGCGGATTCCTGCTGTACGGCATGGCGCTCATCTACGGTGCGACCGGAGCCACCACGCTGCACGGGATCGCCCAGTTCGTGGGAGCCTCGGGCAGCAGCGTCCTGCTGCTGGTCGGGATCGGTTTCCTGGTGGTCGGGCTGGCCTTCAAGGCCTCGGCCGCGCCCTTCCACATGTGGACCCCGGACGTCTACCAGGGAGCGCCGACCGTGGTCACGACCTTCATGTCCGTGGCCACCAAGGCCGCGGCCTTCGCCGTCATCGGGCGGGTGTTCGTGGCCGCCTTCCCGACCATCCGCGCCGACTGGTACTTCCCGCTGGCCTTCGTCGCCATCGTCTCTCTTGGGATCGGCAACTTCGTGGCCATCACCCAGTCGAACCTGAAGCGGCTGCTCGCCTACTCCGGAATCGCCCAGGCGGGCTACATCCTGCTCGGGATCCTGCCTGGGAGCAGCGAGGGCCTGGCGGCCTCGCTCTTCTACGTCGCCGCCTACGCCGTGATGAACTTCGGGGCCTTCGCGGTGGTCACCGCGGTCGAGACCCGGGTGGGGGAGGGAGGTACCGAGATCCCCGCCTGGACCGGCCTCTTCTACCGGCAGCCGCTGCTGGCCACGACGATGACGGTCTTCATGCTCTCTCTGGCCGGAATCCCTCCCACCGTCGGCTTCTTCGCCAAGCTGTTCGTCTTCCGCCCTCTGGTCGAGGCGCAGCTCTGGGCGCCGCTGGCGGTTGCCATCGTGACCACAGTCATCTCCTTCTATTACTACCTGCGCGTGGTGGTCGTGATGTTGACCGCTCCGGAGGAGGCGGGACGGCCGGCCCGGGAGCCGGTCAGCCGGGTGATGGGCGCCATCCTGGTGTTCTGCTCGATCGCTACCATCGTGCTCGGCGTCTTCCCCACGGTCGTCTTCGACTGGGCCCGGACGGCGGCCGCCCTGCATCTTTGAGATGAGCGTCGAGGCGCGGGTCCGAGATTACGTCGTCGTCACGACCGAGGCGCGGACGCGTGCCCTTCCGATCCGGCTCCTGGGCGGGCTCTGGCGCGAGCTCAGGAAGATGCGAACCGCGATCCTCCTGCTCTCCATCCTGGCCTTGCTGGCCACCGTCGGCACCCTGCTGCCGCAGATCCCGCAGAACCCGCGCGGCGTGATGGGCTACGTCGAGCGTCACCCCTTCACGGCGCCCTGGTTCGCCCGCCTCGGTCTGTTCGACGTGTTCAGCTCCTGGCTCTTCATCGCCACCGCCGTCCTGATGTACACCTCGATCGGAGCCAGCATGTTGGTCCGGGTCCCGGCGGCGTGGCGGCGTGGCCGGGTCAAGGCCCAGCGCACGTGGGGCTTCTGGGCGGAGGTGGCTTCGATCGTCTTCCACGCCAGCTTCTTCCTGCTCCTGGTCGGAGTGGTCTACGGAAAGGCGGCCGGCTTCGTGGGAAACGTGGCGGTGGTGGAAGGTGACACCATCACCGAGGCCCGGGCCAACTACGACAACCTGAGCGAGGGCGTCTGGACCGGCGGGCACGCGGGCTTCCAGGTGAAGGTGGACCGTTTTCAGGTCAGCTACTGGCCGACCGGCCAGCCCCGTGACTTCGTATCGCGGGTCCGAATCACGGACGGCGGGCGCACCGTCGAGACCCGCGACGTGCGGGTCAACCACTACCTCGACTATCGCGGCGTCAAGGTCTATCAGACGGGCTACGGCTGGGCGCCCACGCTGCGCATCGCCACGCCGGACGGGCGGACGGTGGCCGACGCCCCCACCATGTTCCTCGGCGATCCGCCGCTGGCCAACGGCGTGATCAAGGCGCCCTCCGCCGGCAGCGGCAGCCAGCAGCTGGCGGTCAGCGCCATCTTCATGCCCGATCCCCAACTCGTGGGCGACGCCATCGCCCCCGGCGGACCCACGCCCAGGCTGCCGCTGCTGCTGGTCCGCCTTTACCGGGGCAACCTGCACCTCGACCGCGCCCAGAACGTGTACTCGCTCGACACCGCAGGCCTCGACCTGCGCTGGCGCGGAGCCCTGCGCCTGGGAGACAGCGTCACCACCCCCGACGGCGTCCGCCTCACCTTCACCGGGCTGAAGCAGTACACGGACCTGACCCTGAACAAGGACCCGGGGGTGTCGATCGTACTGGCCGCCTTCGCCATCGGGCTCGGCGCCCTCCTGCTCAGCCTCTACCTGCCGCTTCTGGGCCGAGAGGACCGGCTGGCTCCGCCGGCCACGCTCACCTAGCGCTCAGCTTCCTCCCGGCTCAAGGTAACGGCGGCCGTTACGTTGCTCTGGTCGTATGGCGGGCAGATTGGGCCCAAAGGCCGCTCGCTACGACCCGCCTCAGGCGGCATCCTGATGGCTGTGCGCAGGCACCGATGCTCTAACGCGGGCCGGCGGGGCCAGGCGCTGGCCGAGACGGCGATCCTTTTTCCCCTGCTGATGCTCCTGGTGCTGGGCAGCGCTGACCTGGGCCGGCTCTTCTTCGCCGCGGTCGAAATCACGAACGCAGCCCGAGAGGGCGCGCGCCAGGGCGTGATCTACGATCCTTCGCTGCCGGGCAACCCCAACGACGGCTACCCGCAGGTGCTGGCCGTGGTGCAGGGCGAGGCCATCGACCTCCAGGCCGCCGGCGCGCTCCAGAGTCCAATCGCGAGTCCCTCGCACTGCCTCCCGTCCAGCCCGCCCTACGCCGACTCCTACTACCCGAGCACTCCCAACAGCGGCTGGGTCTACGTCTGCTTCGACGGCAGTGACGGCGCGACCGGTCCGGCCGTGGACAGCATCCGGGTGACGATCCTCTACAACGCGACGCCGATCACGCCCATGCTCGGATCGTTGATCGGCGGCAGCAGCGGCAACCTGCACCTCTATGCCAGCAGCCTGATGGTCGTCCAGGGAGCGACATGCCACGCGGCCAGTCGACGGTGGAGCTGGCGATGATCGCGCCGGTGCTGGTCATGCTGCTGATCAGCACCATCGACATGGGACGCGCCGCCTACATCTACGTCACCCTCTCCAACGCGGCCCGGGAGGGAGCGCGGGCCGCCATCCTGACCGGCCCCGCCGGTGCCACGGACACGGGGGTCGTGACCCAGGTCGAGAAGCTGGCGCCCTGGGTCAGGCTGTCCGCCGCCTCCTGCCCCAACAACCAGCCCGCCGATCCACCCTCTCCGCCGCCCAACACCGGCCTGGTCTGGGTCAGCGCCCCGGCCAGCCCGCCGCCGGGCGCGAGTACGGTCAACGCGCCGCGGGGGCAGGTCGCGGCCACAGCCGTGGGCTCCTGCGACGCGGTCAACCCCGCCTTCAAGGGACGCTATCCGCTGGCGGTCACGGTCCGCTACTACTACCAGCCGCTGACGCCATTTTTCAACGTCTCCTTCGTCATGTCCTTCACGAGCACGATGACGACGGAGTATTGATGGCCACCATCCGCAAACGCGGCCGCCTGGGCCAGGCGGTCGTACTGGTGGCCGCCTCCGCCATGGTGCTGGCCGGGATCCTGATGCTGGCGCTGGACGGCGGGCTGCTCTACCTCGACCGCCGCCAGCTCCAGAGCGCGGCCGACGCCGCGGCCCTGGCGGGGGCGGAATACCTCTGGCAGTCGTACCCGCAGAGCTACACTCTCAGCCACCAGCAGGCGATGACCGTGCTGACCTCGACCCTGCTGGGGACGGCGATGCCCAGCCCCTTCAGCCCGGTCGCGGCCCAGGTCGACAATGGAGGCGGCGGCCCGCTCTCGATCGGTGGCGGGTACTCGGTCGTGCTCACGGCCACGCCGCTGACCTACCAGGCAACCGTCTACCATCAGCATCCCTACGTGGTGGCGCCGGTCCACGGCTTCGCCGCCTCGCAGCGGATCTCCGTGACAGCGAAGGCGGAAAACGCCAACCTGCCGTTCGCCATGGTGCTGCTCCAGACTCCCAGCCAGTACGCCAACCTGCAGCTGAACGGGACCCCGACCGGACTGCTGCTCCAGAAGGCGGGCGGGGCGGCCGGCGCCGGTGGCGTCTTCAGCAACGAGAGCATCGACCCGGCCTCGGGCAGCATCTGGTTCGGCTCCTCGAGCTGCAATACGCCGGGCGGCGGGTCGTCGGGCGACCTGTGGGCCTACAACGAGTCGCAGCACGACCAGGGTGACGTCAACACCGGGGTCTTCTGCGGCCAGAATCCGCCTGAGGTGCAGGTGCCCTCGGCGCAGCTGCCCGATCCCGGCTACGCCAGGCCCCAACCGTCCGCCGCCACCTGGCCGGGCCTGACGGTCTCGGGCGGCACCGAGTTCCTCTGCCCCGGCAGCTACACCGACGCGATCGTGGTCCAGGCGGGCGCCACCGCCATTCTTCTTCCCGGCGTCTTCCGCGTCCTGTCCAGCGGAGTCAAGGTGAGCGGCACGCTGCGGACCATGCAGCCGGGCGACGGGCTGGCCAGCGGACCCACCAACGGCGTCTGCACCGTGCCCTCCCCCCTGCCCAGCGACGTCGGTGTGGTGGTGGAGGTCGTTCCCGCCGACGACGGCAGCCTGATCTGCAAGAAGCACGTCTTCCAGACGATCGGGGGCGTATCCTCGATCAGCCTGGTCCCCTCGCCGCTCTACAACAACATCAGCCTCTACATCGAGACCATGCCCAACTGGCAGACGATCTGCAAGCAGGGGGTGGGCGGGACCAACGTGGTCCAGATCACGGGTGGCGGAAGCTACAGCGTAAAGGGCGCGATCTACGCCCCGGCGGACAACGTGGTGATCTCGGGCGGGGGAGCGGGAACGGGCGTGGGCCAGATCATCGCCTGGACCGCGAACTTCAACGGCAACGGGACCGTGACCGAGACCTACGACCCGGCCGGGCTGCCCTTCCTCAAGGGGCTGATCCAGTGACCGTCACGCCGTCGTCACCCAGGTCGCGATCCGGTTACGAGCGGGCTCAGGCGTTGGCACCCCGACTGCCGTAATACTGCGCGTACGCACGCGTCAATAGTCTTGTGGCTGTGCCAGCGGAACACGCACGTCGGCGCCCCAACCGGCAGGGAGCCCAGTCGCTCGTCGAGTTCGCGCTCATCCTGCCCCTGCTGGCCCTGCTGCTGCTGGGCGCCACCGACCTGGCCCGGGCCTTCTACTACTACATCGCGCTGGAAGACGCCAGCCGGGCCACGGTCAAGGTCCTGATCGACTACCCGGAGGAGTACTCGGACACCAACGCCTGCAACGCCGGGCATCAGAGCGCCCAGCCCTACATCAACATCTCCTGCGGCTCCGGGCTCTCGATCAACCGGCCCGCCAGCACCACCTCGAACCCGCCCACGCGTACCCCGGGCCGCCAGACGGTCACGGTCACGGCGACCTACGCCTTCACCCCGATCACGATCCTGATCCAGTGGTTCACCAACGGGACGATCACACTCTCGGCCAGCACCACGATGCTGACCTGGTACTGACCATGAGCAACAGCATCCGGCGCCGGCGTCGTACGGGTCAGGCCATGGTCGAGTTCGCCCTGATCGCGCCCGTGTTCATGATGCTGCTGGTAGGAATCCTCGATTTCGGCCGGGTCGGGCTCTTCTACGTCTCCAGCTCGGCGCTGGCCGGCATCGGGGCCCGCTACGGCGCTGCCTGGAACACCGGGACTCCGTTCACCGATTGCCAGATCGTCACCTACGTCAAGGGCCAGGCGGACGCGACCATGATGGCCAACCTGAGCGAGCCGGGAGGCTGCACCGCCCCCGCATCGCCGGGCAACACGACCCCGCCCAAGCCGCTCACCTCCTCCTACCAACCCTCGGTGGGGAGCACCTACATCTTCATACCTACATCACGGTCTCCATCATCTACGCATTCCGGCCGACCACGCCCATGCTGTCCAGCATCACCGGAACCATCTACACGGTGGGGACGGCGGCCGTATACACGGAGTACTGATGAACATCGCCATCCGGAATCGCATGCGCGGACAGGTCCTGGTGATCTTCGGGCTGGCCTCCGTCGCCCTGGTCGGGGTGACGGCGCTGGCCGTCGACGGCGGGCGGATCCTGATGGACCAGCGGGCGCTCCAGAACGCGATCGACGGCGCCGGGCTGACGGGAGCCTCCGACATCGGCCCCGGGGCGGTCTCGTCGCAGCAAGGCGATGCGGAGGATGACACCGTATACGCGCTGGAGCAGGCGCTCAACATCAGCTTCGCCAGCAACTACTCGGGAGTCACCCACCGCCTGCTCGGAAACTCATGTGCCGAGTCGCCCGACGCCTGCAGCCCGCCCTTCGCCCCCACCGCCTGCTGCACCAACTGGCAGGACTCGACGGGTGCCTACTCACTCACCATCACCACGCCCTACGTCTACCAGGGGAACACGGCCGACCAGGGTGGATTCATCCACGTCGACCTGGTGCACACCTTGCCGCTCTTCGTCGGCGGGCAGCTGTGGCCCAGCCTGCCGGTGCACGTCCAGATGACCGCCCGCAACTACGCCGTCCCCTACGCCATGTTCATGTTCAAGCACAACGACAAGCAGGACTTCGACGGCAACGGCGGCGCCACCATCAACGCCAACAAGAACATGGGGACGAACGGGGGCACCAACGCCGGCACCATGAACTTCACCTGCTCGCCGGGCAACGAGTGGGGCGGCCAGCCGTACACCATCTCGCCCCTGAGCAGCACCACGCTCTCCGGGACCTCGACCTGCCCTGGGCCGACCTCACCGGTCCGCCAGACTCTGGGCTCCTATGTCATAGTCCCCAACCTGCATCTCCCCGACGACCTGTGCCTGTTGCCAGTGGCGCAGCAGCCGGCCTCCTGCGGCACCGCGCCGGTGACGGTCAACCTCACGACCGCGGGCAACTACCTGCTGACGCCCACCCGGCCGTCCGATCCCACCCGTCCCTACGGGCCGCGCTACAAGCTGGTGACCGTGTCGGGCAGCGGCACGCGGCTCTACCTGGAGCCCGGCGTCTACTTCTTCGAGGGCACCGCCAGCGGCGACGGCCTGCGCGTCCTGAGCAGCGCCGAGCTGGTAACCGGCGAATGCTGGGGTAAGAGCCTGCCCACCTGCAACGCGGGCACAGCCGTCTGCAACCAGGCCATCACACCGGCATCGGCCGGTGGCGACGCGAGCTTCCACTGCGGCCACGACATGGGGGTGCTGCTGGTCTTCTGGCCGTCGGGTCTGCTGGTCGACCCGATCTGCGGCGCGGGCACCTACAACAGCAAGACCTACTGCGCGCAGAACCTGAGCAGCGGCGGCTACAACCAGTTCCAGATGCAGGGCCAGGGGTCGGTCTACCTGAGCTCCTCCCCCCAGTACCACAACGTGGGCATCTTCGTCGACCCCAGGCACGCCAGCTCCGCCTGGAACTTCACCGACACGACGACCCTGCTGACCGTGACCGGCTGTTCGGCGCAGTCCTGCGCCAGGACCCTGGGCAACGGCAGCAACGTCATGTACATCCAGGGTGGCGGCAACATAAGCGTGCAGGGTGCGACCGTCGCCGTCCAGGACAACTTCTTCTACGGCGGTGGGACGGGAGGCAACGGCTTCGGGCAGATCCTGGCCTACACCCTGCACTTCCAGGGGAACGCCACCCTGGACCAGGCCTACAACCCGCTGGCGCTCGCCTACTCCCCGGTGATCGTGCAGTAGAGCGCGAAGCACCAGGCTGGGCGGCGGCTGTAACGGTCGCCGAAACATCGACCACGCGAGAGCGAATTGGCTGTGCTCGCACCGTTACCGAGACTGCGCGGCTGCCGCGACAGACCCATGCGATGCTATGCGCAGCGATCCGGAGCCACAAAGAAGGAAGGACTCATAGAATGCGCAAGCTCATCGCCGCCGCCGCCGTGACCGCCGGGCTCCTCATCTCGACGACCACCGCGGGCGCCAGCTCGCCCACCGCCTCCTACTCGAAGGTCAAGCACGGGACCTACGCGCTGTGCGTGACCAACAACCTCGGCTACCCCTACAACGTCGCCCAGATCCAGGTGACCGGGCTTGCCAAGCAGCCGACCGGAACGGCGCCCGCCAACTGGGCCTTCTCCAGCCTCCAGAGCGGCAGCACCTGGGTTGCCGAGTGGGACGCGCTGGATCCTACCCTCGGCCTGGCGCCCAACGACTCGAACTGCGCCTTCGTCTTCACCCAGAATCCGGACTGCCGCTCAGCTTCCAGACGACCGCCGCACACTCCTAGCCAGGAGCTCGACACCAGAGAGCGCCGCAGCTCGCGGCGCTCTTTCTTTTCCCCGGAGAGGACCGCCGGCCGAAGATGTACTCTGGCCTGATGCGCCGTGTCGATCGGATCGTGGGAACCATGCTGCCCCTCCCTCGAAGCAACGTGGACACCGATCAGATCATCCCCAAGCAGTTCCTCAAGCGCATCGAACGGACCGGATTCGGCGCCTATCTGTTCAATGATTGGGCGCAACGGCCGGACGGCTCGCCCGACCCCGATTTCGTCCTCAACCAGCCGGAGTATTCGGACGCTGTGGTGCTGCTCGCGGGTTCGAACTTCGGATGCGGCTCCTCGCGAGAGCACGCCGTCTGGGCTCTGGAGGACCGAGGCTTCAAGGCGGTCATCGCCCCTTCCTTCGGTGACATCTTTCGCAACAATTGCCACAAAGTCGGACTCCTGCCCGTGCTTCTAGGGGAGGCGGACGTGGGACGCTTGATGGCGCTGGCCCGGGACCCCAGGCCTGTGGTGACCATCGATCTGGAGCGGCAGACGGTCACCGCAGCCGACCTGACCGCCAGCTTCGAGATCGATCCCTTCGTCAAGCACTGTCTGATCAACGGCCTGGACGAGATTGCGCTGATCGAGGAGCATGAGTCCGAGATCGCCGCTTACGAGCAGCGCCGCCCCGCCTGGCGGCCCGTCACCATCTAGTCCCTGGCGCGTCCAGCGTGCCTGTGACTGGCGCCCCCGGCAGGATTCGAACCTGCGACCTATTGCTTAGAAGGCAACCGCTCTGATCCACTGAGCTACGGGGGCCCGCCTGCGGATTATAGGAACCCTGGTTGGCGACATCGACGAACGGCTATTTACGAATAGCCGTTCGATCGAACTGCTGAGCCCGAGCCGGTATTGACAACTGCCGGACAGCGAGTAGTCTGGCGGAGTACCGGCGGCGACCTGAGCAGCAGGCAAGCGAAGGGAACCCCATCGACCGGCCGTGGCGCAGCCTGGCCCCGCGGGCCGCTCCGGACAGGACCGCAGAACCGTAGAGGGGAGAGGCCAGTTTGGCGGACGGCGAGGCATTGTCCGTGGTGTCGGCGAAGGTGTGCGTTCCGCACCTCCAATCGCTGGCGCGCGAGCGCCTGGACGCGCTCCTCAGCGGCCTGAGCAATTACCGGGTTGGGCTGGTCGTCGCTCCGGCCGGATCGGGCAAGACGACGCTCCTCTCCCGCTTCGCCTCGACCGCGACCGTCCCCGTGGCCTGGTACCGAGCCGAAAGCTGGGACGGCAACGCCCGCACCATGCTCCACCACCTGGAGACTGCCTTCGGCAGCGCGCTCACCGACGTACCCAGGGGCTGGGATAGGGTCGAGGACGCGGCTCGCGCGCTCGAGGCCTGGCCGGGCGCCCGGGCGGCGCTGGTGATCGACGACCTCCACACCCTGGAGGACAGCCCGGCCGAGGCAGCCCTGGAGCGCCTGATCGACTACCTGCCTCCCTCGATCGTGATCCTGCTCGCATCGCGGACCGCTCCCGGGATCAACCTCTCCCGGCTGCGCCTGAACGGCGGGCTGGTCGAGATCGGCTACGAGGACCTGCGCTTCCGCTCCTGGGAGGTGGAGCGGCTGTATCGCGACTTCTACGGAGAGACCCGGCCTCCGGAGGAGCTGGCCGAGCTGGCCCGCCGGACCGGGGGATGGGCAGCGGCGCTGCAGCTGTTCCACCTCGCGACCCGGGGCAAGACCGCCCAGGAGCGGCGCCGGATCCTGAGCGGGCTGAGCGCGCGCTCCCGCCTCACCCACGAGTACCTGACCCGCAACGTCCTCAACGAGCTGCCCCCGGAGCTGCGGCGCTTTCTGATCAACACCTGCGTCCTGGGCCGGCTCAGCGGTCCACTCTGCGACGCCTTCCTGGAAGGGAGCGGCAGCCACCTCGTACTGCAGGAGCTGGAGCGGCGCCAGATCTTCACCTACGCGCTCGACGAGCGCGGCTGGTACCGCTATCACGAGGTCCTGCGCTCTCACCTGGAGCACGTCCTCAACGAGGAGCTGGGCCAGGCCCAGGCGGCGGCCGCCTACCGCCACGCCGGCCAGCTGCTCGAAGCGCACGGCGCCCCCTCGGAAGCGGTCCAGGCCTACTGCCGGGCCCAGGACTGGGCATCGGTGGACCGGGTCCTGCGCCAGGAGGGCGGCGACCTGCTGGAGGGCGCCGGCACCTGGATCGACGCCCTGCCGCCCGCCCTCCTCCGGCAGGACCCTTGGCTGATGCTGGGCAGCGCTCGCCGTCACCGTGCCGAAGGACGGTGGGAAGCCGCGATCGAGGCATACAATCGGGCGGAACGGGTGTTCGGCTCGACCGAGGCCGGCCTGATCTGCCAGGGGGAGCGGAAGGCGCTTGCCGGTTGGCTGGAACCGAGCCCGATGCCGGGCGCGGACTGGTCGGGGGTGCTGCGCCGCGCGGTTGCACATGATCCGCTTGCAGCCAAACAGGTGGGCAACCAGTTGCCCGAAGCCACCGGGAAGCTGGCCACCGGTATCGCTACTTTGCTAGCCGGCCAGATGGACCAGGCACGCCGGATATTAGAGGTTGCGTCCGAGAGCCGGGACGCCACGCCGGCGCTGGCCACCGCCGCCCGCCTCTGGTCCGGTGTAGCTGCGCTCCTCTCCGGCGACCAGCAAGGCACATTCGACGTAGAGGAGGCCGCCGACTCCTCTGAGGCTCTCGGGCTGGGCTGGCTGGCGCGCCTGGCGAGGGCCGCGTTGGTTCTCACTCAGCGGCCGGGCAGCGCACAGGAAGCCGAGTCGGTCCGTCGAGCCTGTGAACGAGAGGGCGACCGCTGGGGGATCGCCATCGTGGCGCTCCTGCAGGCTTGGGCTAGCGTCTACGCCGGGGAGAATCCTGCGACCCTGCTGGAGCAGGCCAATGCCAACTTTCACAAGCTTGGCGCCGGCGTACTCGAGGCCTGGTCGCGAGCGCTACTCTCGCTCGGGCTGGCTCACGCCGGCTCGCCTGACGCGCGAGAGGCGGCGCTGCAGGCGGAGAATCTCGCCCGCTACAGCGGAACGCCGGGAGACCGGTACTTTCCGTATCTTGCGCTGGCCGAGGTCCAGCCGGACCGCGCTGCTGAATACCAAGCGCTGGCGGAGGCCGTGCTGGACGAGTGCAAGCTGGCGCCCTTCCCGATTTTCACAACCGCCCCCCTCGAGAACGTGATCGAGATCGGAGCCGTCCACCAGGCCCCCTCGCTGACCGTGCGGTGCTTTGGCGGATTCAGCATTGCGATCAAGGGGAGGCCAGTCGACCTGACGATCATCAAGCCCCGCGCCCGTGCCGTACTCCGGTTGCTGGCGATCCACGCTGGCAACCTGGTTCATCGCGAGGTGCTCCAGGAAGCTTTCTGGCCAGAGGCCGATTCCGAAACCGGCGCCCGCAACCTGCACGTGGCTGTCTCCACCCTGCGGCAGGTGCTCGAACCGGGTGTGATTCGAGGCGGATCCTCGTTTCTGATCCGGGACGGCGACGCCTACCGGCTGGCCGTGCAGGTGGATGCCGAGGTTGATCTGCTGCAATTCTCGAAGGCCCTGACCACCGGCAGAGTGGCGCGGCTGCGGGGAGAGAACGGTGGGGCGGCGGTGGCATTCCAGGAGGCGCTCGACCTCTATACGGGCGAGCTGCTGCCCGAGGATGGCCCGGCCGAGTGGGCTATCGAGCCTCGCGAGCGTTACCGGTCGGAGCTGCTGGAGGCGGCTCAGGGACTCGCCGAGCTCAGGCTGATGCGAGGTGACGCGGCCGGCGCCGTGCAGGCGTGCACCAACGGGCTCTGGGTCGACCGGTTCCACGATCCACTCTGGCGACTGCTGATCGAGGCGCGGGAGAAGGCTGGGGACGCGGGCGCCGCAAGCCGGGCCCGTCGCGATTACAGCCGGGTGCTCGCGGAGCTCGGACTGGAGAGCGCCGTCCGTTAGTTCTGGGTCTTGAACTCTACCTCGGTGATCGCTACCGACGAGGGCGAGGCGCCCTCCGGGAGATAGGTTGACATGATGTGGATCTGGACGAACGTCACGTGGTTGGCGCTGATCGGATAGAACTTCGCCGTGCCTTCATCACTCAAGGTGAGGTCCTTGGTGGTTCCGTTGGAGAAGACCAGGTGCACCTGCTTTGGCCTGGGTTGGTTGACGAAGTGATCGGCCGGGGCGGCTCCCGATGCCCCTGAGGTGAAGCCGATCTGGGCAAGGTCGACCGGACCCCCGAAGTTGACGGTCAGTTCGGGCGCCCTGTCCTTTGCCAATGCGGCCCAATAGGTGTTGCTGCCGTTGTCGATGGCGAGACCCGGGAGATGGCCGGCTATCGACGTGCTGGCGGAAGCCCCGGTCGGATGAACCGACTCGATATTCGGATGGACCGCCTTGCGAATCGTGGTGAAAGCGGATGTGGCCCGATCGACCACCAGGTTGTGGAATGGCGGGACGAAGAGGAATGCGAGCAGGCCGACCACGATCAACGCCAGGACCGCCAGCCGGACGTGACGAAAAACCATGCCGAGTACATTCGAGCGTCCGACGCGCTCAGGCCGCCAGCCAGCTTCGCGGGTGCGTGGATGAAACACGCGATTGACGAAGCGGCGGTACCAGGGAAGGCGGACGGCGATCGCTTCGTCGAGAGTATTGCCACAGCGGCGGCAGAAATGGCGCGCTGGCTCGTTGCCCTCGCCACATTGTCCGCAGATCAGGTCACCCGGACGGTGCCGGGTGGGTGCCTCCATCGTGCGAGCAGCCGGGCGCGGCCGAGCGATCGTGGGCGCAACCGCCGTTGGACGGCGGGATGTTGGTTCGTCTGGTGAGGCCACCGGTTGCGTCACCGGCGCAAAGAGGCCGCCCGAATAGGCCGGGGTCGCCGGGACGGGAGGTGTGGGCGCGACAGGCGGAGCGGCGACGAACTCAGGCCGTGAGGCCGCCGGCGCCGGCGGCGCGGCCGGGGCCGGCGTCACCGGTGTGGCGGCCAGGGGCGCGGCCGCAACTGGAGCAGCAGGAGCCGGCGTAGCGGCGGCCGCCATCGGCGCTGCTCTAACGATCGGGGGCGGTTGTGACGTCTGATTCGGGGCCACCGGGGTGGGGGCCGACTCAGCTGTCTGGGTCGGGGTTTCCTCTTCCAGTCCAACCGCGTGCTTTACGCGGTCCATGAAGCCGAGGTGTACAGGCTCCGGCTCGGGCGCGGCCGGAATTGGCTCGGGTTCCGGTTCTGGCGCGACGACTCGCTCTCCCGTCCATTCCAGGAACTTGCCGCACGAGCCGCAGAAGGTATCGCTGTCCTCGTTGTGGTGGCCGCACTGTTTGCAGACGATCAACCCGCGTTCACCTCCAGGGGATCTTTGACGTCGGACGGTTTGACGATCTCGATTTTGTGCGTGAGATGGGCTGGCTTGGCCCGGGCGACCAGCGCGTCGAGGCGCTGGCCATTGATCGCCTTGGGATGGTCAACGTGGACCCGAACCAGCACCGCGAAGTTCGGCGAGCCCGGAAACGGAGCCCCGGCCGTGCCTGACGAGGCGGTCCCGCCCGTGTCGACGATTTCAACTGACCCCCCGGTGAAGATCTCAACCTGCGCTTGCAGGCCCTTGACCGTTCCTCGAATGCGGTAGAGATCAAACGCCTTTGCCACAAAAGCCCGCCGCCGGTCGAGAGCCACGGTCTCGTCGAGGGAAAGCGCCAGCCAGCTGCTCAACCAGTCGAGGAAGTCCTCAGGCGCCAGCCAGGGATCCATATACGCCGTCAGGTTGTCCAGCGTCAAGAAGATTGGAGCAAGTGCCTCATCGAATGCCGCGACAAAGCGCTGGGCGAAGGGGTCCTCTTGAAAGAGCGCAGGGAGGAAAGCCGCCAGTGGATGCGGCGTCTCCAGGTTGGGCACAAGGCCGCGCATCTGCTTGCTCTCCCGCTTCGTCGCAGCCACCGGCAGGGTCGCGATCATGCGCCCTCCACCAGCACCTGGTGTTCGTAAGAGAAGACCAGGGCATGCGGCTCGATCTGGAGCCGCTGGACGGCCTGACCGCGCTGGCCAGTCACCGGGTCAGCGCCGAACAGCCGAGCGTCCTCGACCAGCTCGGTTCCGCGAAGAGCCTGGAGGACCGAGTAGACCTCACCCACCTGCACCGGCCTCCCAAATGGCCAGCCTTTACCATCGGGCCCTCCCGTGATTGGCTGGAAGTAGTTGTAGAGGGCATCCAGTGCGTCGCTCTGGAGGCGCGCCGGGTTTGCCGACGGCCGCGGGCGCAGCTTTGCCACTACCGTCACTCCCCGGT
>VBIC01000036.1:0-534 GCA_005881425.1 Chloroflexota bacterium
CCCCACCGGCGGACGGAGGACACCGAGCGCGCCTGGCTCGGCCTCGTCAAATACCTCGAGTCAGAAGCCATCCGCACCTGAACCGTAGCCGGACTGTCACCTCTCCCTCCGGAGCCTGCGGCCCTCCCCCTTGATGGGAGAGGGTCGGGGTGGGGGTGCTGCAGCTCGGGAGGCGCCTGAGGTCGGCGTGACCTCCGGCCTGCTCGACGGGCCGGGCATGCTAACTCCGACTCCGTTACCGACGAGGCCCTTGTACCGCGATTCCTTCGTCTGAGCCGGCAACCGCACGGGCGCGGGAAAGGGCAGGCATCCCGGCCGTCTGCGGCGTCCGGAGGGCACCCGGCATCTCCCCTGCGGCATGTCGACCGAGCCTAGCCGTACCGCTCGACACAATCATCGACGGCCTTTCTCACCTTGTTCAGGTGCTCGGCACATACAGTGAACGCATCCCGATCTCTGATACCGCGTATGAACGCACGCGGAATCATCTCCGTGGCCCGCGTCGTGGCAAGGAGTCGTGACCGAGCTGAATAT
>VBIC01000036.1:561-4053 GCA_005881425.1 Chloroflexota bacterium
AGTGACACGACGGGATAGATGTCGCCGGAAGAAGTCGTCACGAGCTCTGTCGCCCGATCGTCCGGGAAACTGCTCGGGCACCCATTCGATTCTGAGGGCGAGAACTTCGTGATGTTGGTCCCGGTTACGCGTTGTGATGAGCCTTTTCATCTCCGGGTCGGCGTCCATCTTCGCTTTGATGTATGCCGTAGCGGTCTTGTTGCCGGAGGCAATCTCGTTTTTCAGAACATCTTTGACTGACCGAGCGGCTGCTAGGCAATTGGCCACCCGCCGTGCGTACGTCTCAGTTGCTTCCCCCGCGCGCTCCATCTCCATCAAGTACCTCTGCGTTTCGCCGAGCTTTTCTGCAGTCTTTGGCGGGATCGGCTTCCTTGCCACCGCTACTTCCTAGGTCCGCTCAGCGTCACTTGCATGAGGCTACCCGGCAAGTCACGCGCTCAAACCGGTCCCGGGCGGTCAGGCGATCTTCGCTTGGCTGCTGTCGCCGGCGATGCGCTGCGGCAGCGAGGAGGTCGCGAAGGCGGCCACCAGCCGCGGATCCCATTGCGTCCCCGACCCCTGGGCCAGGATCTCCAGCGCCCGGGCCACGCTGTAGGCCGGCCTGTAGGGCCGGTCGGTGATCAGGGCGTGGAAGGCGTCGGCCACGGACACGATCCGGGCCATCATCGGGATGGAAGGACCCTGCAGCTTGTCGGGATAGCCGTTCCCGTCCCAGCGCTCGTGATGGTGGCGGATGGCGGGGGCCAGCACCGCCGCGGGTCGGAAGGGCCCGGCCAGCTCGGCGCCCAGCACCGTGTGCTCCTGGATGCGCGCGAACTCCTCCGGCGTCAGGCTACCCTGGCGGTTCAGCAGCTCCTCGGGGAGCCCGATCTGGCCGATGTCGTGCACCAGGCCGGCGTGGTAGGCCAGCTCCTGGTCCTCCGCGTCCAGGCCGATCAGCCGCGCGATCGCCTGGGCCGTGAGCGCGACCCGGTCGTCGAAGGGCGCCTTCGACTCGGTGGGATCCTGCTTGTGGACGACCGCCCGCAGGCTCTCCTGCGCCGAGCGCAGATCCTGGCGCAGCTCCTTGAGCCGGAGCAGAGCCCGTACCCGGACTTGCAGGTCCCGCATCGGCGCCGGCTTGACGATCAGGTCGTCGCCGCCCGCCTCCACCATCTTGGTGCGCTCAGGTCGTGGGTCGAAGCCGGTCATCATCAGCACCGGCGTGTCCTCGGTGGCCGGGTCGGCCTTGAGGCGCCGGCAGGCCTCGTGCCCGTTCATCTCCGGCATCTCCACGTCCAGGATCACCAGGTCGGGATGGAGCCGGCGGGCCAGGTTGAGCGCCTCCCGGCCGTTCTGAGCCGCCTCGGTCCAGAAGCCGAGGGTGGAGAGCATCCCGCAGAGGGCGTCGCGGCTGGCCGGGTCGTCGTCGGCTACCAGGATGGTCCGGCGCTCGGGCATGGGTCCGGTCCGGAGCGGCTCCACGGCAGGTAAGACGTAGGAAGTCGGCGCTTCCTTCGTTGCACCGAGCGGTGACTCGTCGCATCACACAACCGGCTCCACAGCCGGACTCGCCCCAGGCGCTGCTCACGGTGGAGCAGGTCGCCCGCGCCATCCGCCGCCATCCGGAGGTCGTGCGCCGGCAGGCCCGTGCCGGCCGCCTGCCCGGGCTCAAGGTCGGGCGCGGATGGTTCTTCCGGCCGGACCAGCTGGTGGCGGCCGGTTACTCACAGTTCCGGGGCGCGGTCTCGGCCGCCGCCGCGGCCGCCGGCGACGCCGACCGCAGCCGTGTCTTTCTCGAGGCGCTCAGCGAAGCCGGGCTGGAGGCCGTCCAGCTGGCCGACCAGGAGGCCATCTTCCAGGCGGTGGGCCGCCGCCTGGCGCAGGCGGGTGTCGGCTCCTTCTTCTTCCTGATGGCCGAGGACGGCCAGGGCCTGATGATGGTCCACCGAGAGGTTCCCGCCAGCAGCGCCAAAGACATGCCTCTGTCCCCGCTCGGCCGCGTCTATCCCTTCAGCAAGCTGCCCATGCTGAGGCTCGTCTGCGAAAGCCGGCGGCCGCACTTCCTCGGCGATCCCGAGGCGATCGTGCAGCGGACAGCGGACAACGTCGGCCCGCACGGCATGGAGCAGGCCCGTCAGCTGAGCCGCGCCCTGGGCATGCGGGCCGCGATCTCGGCGCCCCTGGTCGCCGGCGATCGGGTGATCGGCGCCATCACCGTGGTCGGACCCGGCTTGCGCCAGAGCGACGTGACGGCGATGGCCGCCTTCGCCAACCAGACCGCGGCGGCGATGGAGGCGGCGCGCCTGCTGCGCCAGTCGAGGGAGAGCGAGGAGGCGATGGTGGAGATGCTGGCCATGGCCATCGGCCTGCGCGAGGGGACGGTGCGACGCGGACCCGAGCATGCCGACCTCGCGGTCCGGCTCGGCCGCCAGCTGGGCCTTGACGATGCCACCTGCCGCCGGACACGTCATGCCATCCTCCTCCAGGACCTGGGCAAGGTGAGCCTGCCCGACCCCATCCTGCGCCGGGGCGCAGACCTGGGAGCGGAGGAACGCGCGGTGCTGATGACCCACCCGGCGGTCGGCGCCCAGTTCCTGTCGCGTTTCGCGCCGCTCGCGCCGCTGGCCCCGATCGTGCGCGCCCATCACGAGCGTTACAACGGCGAGGGCTACCCGGATGGATTGCGGGGAACCGCGATCCCCATCGAGACCCGGCTGATCGGAGTCGTCAACGCGTTTCGAAACCAGCTCGAGACCGCGCCCGGCGTCACCATCGCGCAGGCGCTGGCGGGACTGCGGGAGGCGCGCGAGGCCGACCTCGATCCAGCCGTGGTGGACGCCCTGGCCGCGCTCTGCGAGCGGGCGCAGCTCGCCGGGCAGGGCTGGCTGCAGGGGCTTCGCCTGCCGGAGGGCGACCCGACTCCGGCGGTTGCCCAGGCGCACAGTCCCAAGGACCTGCTCACGGTGGCCGATTCCCGCGAGCTGCGCATCATCTATCGGATCGCGCAGGAGATGGGCGCGGTGCTCGACCTGGACGTCCTGCTCAAGCGCATCGTCACCATCGTGCGCGAGGTCATGGGC
This sequence comes from Chloroflexota bacterium, assembly GCA_005881425.1. Lineage (GTDB taxonomy): Bacteria > Chloroflexota > Dormibacteria > CF-121 > CF-121 > CF-120. Next base: position 3,624 of record VBIC01000036.1, read on the forward strand.
TATTACCTGGTCTCGCTCCTCCTTCCCACCGGGGCGCCCGGCGAGATCCGGGTGGGCGCGCACAGCGGCTACCTGGCGGACATCGCCGGCATGACCATCCCCAGCGGCCAGGGGATCACCGGGTGGGTCTACGGCAGCGGTCAGCCGCTGCTGGTCCCCGACGTCAGCCGCGACTCACGCTACATCGGGTTCGACCCCAACGTGCACTCGGAGTTCGCGTTTCCCCTGATGAGCCGGGGGCGGATCGTGGGCGTTCTCAACGCCGAGAGCGCCCAGCCCAACGCCTTCAGCGACGCCGACCTGGCGCTGCTGGCGGCGGTGAGCTCCCAGATCGCCTCCACCCTGGAGGTCGCTCAGATGCACGATCGCCTCAAGCAGGAGGCGATGCACGACCCGCTCACCCGCCTCTACAACCGCCGGCTCCTCCTGG
>VBIC01000036.1:4104-10638 GCA_005881425.1 Chloroflexota bacterium
CTCTCGATCGTCTTCGTCGACGTCGACCAGTTGAAGCACATCAACGACACCTACGGCCACCTCGCCGGGGACGCGTTGCTGCGCGAGGTCGGGGTCGCCCTCACCGACGCGGTGCGCGCCGAGGACGTCGTCGCCCGCTACGGCGGCGACGAGTTCGTGGTCCTGCTGGCCTCCACCGGGGCGTCGGCCGCGGGGGTGGTGGCGCACCGGATCAGGGAGGGCATCGCCCGCCATCGCTTCATGGCGGCTGGCCAGCTGATCACGGTTCCGGGCGTCAGCCTGGGGCTCGCCAGCTGTCCCGAGAACGGCCGCACCCCCGAGGAGCTGCTGGAGGCCGCCGACGCCAACCTGTACGCGTTGAGGCGGGCCCGCTCGGCGTAGACTCGGGCCGATGGCGGCCGAAGAGATCAGCCTCGCCCAGCATCTGAAGCAGATTCCGGCGAAAGTCCGTCCCACGTTCCAGGCCGCGCGCGCCACCGTGAGGGCCGCCGCCCCCGCCGCCCGGGAGATCGTCTGCGCCGGCGGGCCGCCGCGCAGCAAGACCTACATGTGGAAGATCGTCCGCTATGCCGTCGGCGGTGCGAACGTGGCCGGGATCGGCGTCTTCCCCACCTACGCCACCCTGTTCTTCTATCGCGGCCGCGAGCTCGACGACGGGAGCGGCCTCCTCGAGGGCGGCGGCAAGGAGATGCGCTTCATCAGGCTGCGCACGCCGGCCGACGTCGAACGGCCGGCCGTCAAACGGCTCCTGCGCAAGGGCTTTCAGCTCGGCCGCCCGGCGAAGGACCGCTAGGGCCGCTATCGCTGCGGCGCCGGCTGGGAGGCCGGCTGCCGGGTGGCGAAGGCCACCGCCAGACCAGCGAGCAAGAGGATCGTCATGACGATCCACGTGGCGGGCTCCGGGAGAGCGATGCCCAGCCACTGGTCCACCGAGTACCTGCCTGGCCCGGTGAGGCCGACGGCCACCGCGACCACGAGGTAGGCGAATGGCAGCTCGATCCCCCGCTTCGAGGACCACAGGCCGTTTCGCCAATGCACGCCGAAGATGGCGGTGAGCATGGCCGCGGCGACTCCGAACGTTCCCAGCGGGCTCAGCAGTCCAAGCGCGAGGAGCAGGCCGCCCCCCATCTCGGAGACCCCCGACATGACCGTCCAGAACGGCCCGGGACGGAACCCGAGCGTGGCGATCATCCCGCTGAGCGTCTTCACGTAGCCGGAGCCACCGAACCAGCCCAGCATCTTCTGGGCCCCGTGGCCGAAGACGTAAAGGCCGACGGCGACCCGTAGGATCAAGAGGGCGGCGTCGATCATGCTTCGCCGGTCTACCCGAACACACGGGCCAGGTCGTAGAGCTCCCGCGGCACGTGCCGCGTCTCCTTGATCACCTCGCGCAGCGGCACGACCGCGACCTCTCCGTCCTTGCGGACCGGGATCAGGCCGGCGCGCCGATCCTTGAGCAGGTCGACCGCCGCCACCCCCAGCCGGGTGGCCCAGATCCGGTCGACCGGTGAGGGCGAGCCGCCCCGCTGCAGGTGCCCGAGGACGGTGACCCGGGTCTCGAATCCGGTCGCCTCCTCGATGCGCGTGCTGAGCGCCTCGCCCACCCCCTGCTTGGCCAGCTGGACGTGCCCGAAGGCGTCGCGCTTCTCGGCGCCCGCCGCCGCCGCCGTCGCCATGGCCGGCTCCAGGTCCTTCATCTTCGCTCCCTCGGCGATGACGATGATGCTGAAGTCCTTGCCGCCGCCGCGGCGGCGATGCAGGTGCTCGACCACCTCGTCGAAGGCGACCCCGAACTCCGGGATGATGATGATGTCGGCGCCCCCGGCCAGCCCGCCCACCATCGCGACCCAGCCGGTGTCGCGACCCATCACCTCCACCACCATCACCCGGGGGTGGGCGGATGCGGTGATGTGCAGGCGGTCGAGGGCCTCCCTATGCAGAACTCGGTCGAGGACAGGTCGTTGTCGATCGTCTTGGGGACTCCGACCACGGGATAGCCCGCCTCGCTCATCGCGGCCGCGACCGAGAGCGTGTCATCACCCCCGATCGCCACCAGGCCCTCGATCCCGTTGCCGCGCAGCAGGTCGACCACCTTGGCGATTCCATCCTTCTCTTTGAGCGGATTGGTGCGGGAGGTCCCCAGGATCGTTCCCCCCAGCGGCAGGATGCCCCGGACCGCCGCTGGCGGGAGATCTTCGAAATCACCCCGGCCCAGGCAGCCCGCCCAACCGTTCTTGATCCCGGTGACCTGGAATCCCAGCTGGTAGGCGCGCCGGGCGGCGGCGCGGATGGCGGCGTTCAGCCCCGGGGCATCACCGCCCCCGGTCAGGATGCCGATGCGCACGGACCCAATTATCGGCTACCGTACGCTCCTGCGCCGCGTCCTGCCCGGGCGTACCGTCGAGCTGGGACAGAAGTCGTTGAGCGCGCACTCGGGGCAGCGCGGCGCCCGGGCCACGCAGATCCGCCGGCCATGCAGGATCAGGCGAAGGCTGAGCCCAGTCCATTCCTGCGGCGGAACCAGGCGCGTGACCTGGGCTTCGATCTTGACCGGATCCTGGCTGCGCGTCAGGCCCAGCCGGTTGGTCAGCCGGATGACGTGGGTGTCGACGGCGAAGCCGGGCAGGTCGAAGGCCACGCCCAGCACGACGTTGGCCGTCTTGCGCCCCACGCCGGGTAGAGTCACCAGCTCCTCGATGGTGCGGGGCACCTCACCGCCGAACCGCTCCGCCAGGGCGCGGCTGCTGGCGATGATCGTCCTGGCCTTCACGTGGAAGAAGCCGGTGGGCTTGATGATCCGCTCCACCGCCGCCGGGTCGGCGTGCGCCAGGGCGGCGGCGTCGGGGTAGCGGCGGAAGAGCGGCGGGGTCACGCTGTTGACCGCGCGATCCGTGGTCTGGGCGGAGAGGATGGTGGCGATCAGCATCTGGAAAGGCGAGCTGTGGTCCAGCTCGCTTGCCGCCGGGTAGAGAGCGCCCAGCCGCTCCACTGTGAGCAGCGCCCGCCGCCTGGGCGTCATCCGTTCCACGACTCCAAAAGGGTAGTCGAACCTCGCTCGCGCGAAGGTGAGGACCGGGCTGGGCCTGCGTTGGACCTGTAACGGCGCTGTAACGGCGGCCGCGCCGCCAGGCGAAAAGCAATCTCCGCTTCAGCCTGCCGTTTCCTGCTTGTGGGCACGCCTGCGTCACGCGTGCGCCGGGCGCACACGCTCCGCTGGTACATGAGCGTCGGCTTCCTGCTGGTCGCTGTCTGTCCGCTCCTGCTCTACGGGGCGCAGCGCGTCTCGGCCCTCTTCACCCAGCAGAACACCAGCATCCAGGACAAGCACCAGCGGCTGGCCGAGGTCCTGGCCCAGGCCGTCGACGCCTTCATGCGCGACCAGACGGCGGCCCTGGAGAGCACGGCGCGCCAGATCCAGTCCTCCGACCCGCAGGCGGTGGCCCACCTGAACGATCCCGGCTTCCAGCCAGCCCGGCTCGACGCCGAGCTGGCGGCCGCCCACTCCGCCCAGCCGGCGGTGCTCCAGCTCTACGTCGGCGACCTGAAGGGACATGCCGTGGCCGCCGATCCACGGAGCGAGGTCGGGCGCGACTTCAGCCAGTTCAACTACGTCCGCGAGGTCTTGAGCCCAAGCGCCGGGCCGGCCACCTTCTCCAACGTCCTGCGCGGGCCCGGCTCCGCCGACGTGTCGTCCGTGGTGATCGCGGTTCCCCTGACATCGGCCGACCGCGCGGTCGCCGGCTACCTGGCGGGAACCGTCGACCTTCAGCAGGTCCAGACCCTCTCCGCCTCGAGCCAGGTGGGCCACGGCGACGTCGTGGTGGTCGACAGCCAGGGGCGGGTGATCGCCGCGCCGCATCCCGACTGGCGGATCGAGGCCCGCGACCTGTCCTCCCTGGGCGTCTTCCAGCAGGCGATCGCGCACCGCACCGGCGTGGCCTGGTTCACCGGCGTTGACGGCGCTCCCACCGTGGCCGGCTTCGCCACCGTGCCCCAGCTGCGCTGGAGGGTGTGGGTCTCGCAGCCGGTGGCCGAGCTGCGCGCCGAGCTGAGCCCGCTGATCATGGGCACCCTGCAGTGGCTGCTGGTCGCGGTGGTCCTGGCCCTGGTGCTCGCCTTCCTGGCGACCGCCTGGCTCTCGCGGCCGGTGGACGTCCTGAACAAGGCGGCCGCCCGCATGGCCACCGGCGATTTCTCGACCCAGGCCGTGATCCGCGATCCCCTGGCGGCCCGCGAGCTGCTCGGGCTGGCGCAGACCTTCAACCAGATGGCGACCCAGCTGAGCGGCGCCTACCAGACGCTGGAGGAGAAGGTGTCCCAGCGCACCAGCGAGCTGCAGGCCGCGAACCAGGAGCTGGCCCGGGCCAACAAGCTGAAGTCGGAGTTCCTGGCCAACGTCTCACACGAGCTGCGCACGCCGCTGTCGGCCATCATCGGCTTCTCCCAGATCCTCCTCGACGGGATCGACGGCTCACTCAACGAGGAGCAGCAGCAGGACGTGGCCCAGGTGAACAAGAGCGGACACTCGCTCCTCGGCCTGATCAACCAGATCCTCGACCTGAGCAAGATCGAGGCGGGCAAGATGGAGATCTCCACCGAACGGGTCGACCTCTGTGAGCTGGTCGGCGAGATCGTCGACGAGATCCGGCCGCTGGCCCAGGAGAAGGGCCTGCGCGTCGAGTCCCGGCTGCCGGGAGAGCTGCCCGCGGTCGAGGCCGACCCGCTGCGGCTGCGCCAGATCCTGATCAACCTCCTCTCCAACGCGGTCAAGTTCACCGATCGCGGACACGTCGAGATCCTGGCCCAGCCCTCGGGCCGGATGATGCGCGTCTCCATCCACGACACGGGCGTGGGGATCTCGCCCGAGGCGCAGAAGGTGATCTTCGAGGAGTTCGTCCAGGGCGACGGAAGCTCCACCCGCCGGCACGGCGGGACCGGGCTGGGGCTCAGCATCGTGCGCACACTGGTCGAGATGCACGGCGGCGCGATCACGGTGGTCAGCGAGCCGGGCCTGGGCAGCACCTTCACCTTCACCCTGCCGGCCTGGGCCTCGGTCCCCGCACTGCCCGCGTCCCGGCCCCATGCCGCTGCGGCCATGGCCCGCGGACTGGGCGGGCGCGCCATCCTGGTGGTCGACGACGACACCAGCGTGCGCCGGCTGATCGCGCGCCAGCTGGAGCAGGAAGGGTGGCGCGTGATCCAGGCGGGCAACGCCGCCGACGCCGTCCAGCTGGCCCGCGAGAGCCAGCCGGTCCTGGTCACCCTCGACATCATGATGCCGGACGCCTCCGGCTGGTGGGTCCTGGAACACCTCAAGGAGGATCCGCGCACCGCCGGCATCCCGGTCCTGGTGGTCAGCATCATGGAGGACCGGCACAAGGTCTTCGCCCTCGGCGCCTCCGACTACCTGAGCAAGCCCTACGACCGGCGGCAGCTGATCGAGCGCGTGAAGCGGCTCCTGCCCGACCTGCGCGGCAGGCGGGTGCTGGTCGTCGACGACGAGCCGGGTGCGCGCGCCATGCTGAGCAAGATCCTGGCCGAGGAAGGGGCCCAGGTCAGCCAGGCGGAGGCCGGAGCCGAAGCCCTGGCGGCGATCGGGCAGTCGCGGGTCGACCTGGTCCTCCTGGACCTGATGATGCCCGGCATGAGCGGCTTCGAGGTGGTGGCCCGGCTGCGGGCCACGCCCGCCACCGCCGCCCTGCCGGTGGTGATCGTCACCGCCAAGGAGATCACGGCCGAGGACATGCTCACGCTGAGCGGGCACGTGCAGCGCTTCATCACCAAGGGCGAGCTCGACCCGGCCGGTCTGGCGGCGGCGGTGCGCCAGGTGCTGGGGCAGGCGACGCCCAGGCGGGAGGCCGCGGCGTGAGCCCCCTGGTCCTGATCGTCGAGGACGACGCGCTGATGCAGAAGATGGCGCTCAAGGTGCTGCGCGCCCGCGGTTACAGCTGCGAGGTGGCTCACAATGGGCGGGAGGCGGTGGAGATGGCCGGCCGGTTCCGCCCGGCGCTGGTCCTGATGGACCTCTCGCTGCCGGAGATGAACGGGTGGGAGGCGACCCGGGCGCTCAAGGCCGACCCGGCGCTGGCCGCCATCCCGGTGATCGCCATCACCGCCCACGCCATGGTCGGCGACCGGGAGACGGCGCTGGCCGCCGGCTGCAGCGAGTGCCTGACCAAGCCCTACGAGATCGTGGACCTGGTGCGTGTGGTCGAGCGCTACGTGGGTCCGGCGCACGCCCAGTCGGCATGAAAAAGAGGGCCGGCGCCGGGCCGGCCCTCTCTCAGTCGAGCGGGCTACGAGGGGATCGCCGCGATCAGGTCGGGTATCAGGGTTGCCGCGTTGGGGGTCCCCAGTCCCGTCACCGCGTCCCAGCCCTTGCTGGCGCACCAGCCGGGGACCGACGGGTCGGTCTGGTTGCAGTTCTGGAATGGGTCGTAGAAGTCGGCCGCGTAGGTCGTCGGGTTGTTGGCCAGGGCGTAGAGCGCCGGGCTGACGAACCCCAGGTCGCGCCCCGCCATCTGGTCGGCGATC
>VBIC01000036.1:10702-23973 GCA_005881425.1 Chloroflexota bacterium
CTCAGCCGGGTCCGCTCGCGGTATTCGCCGGTTCGGTCAGGTAGACGAGGAGGCCGGTCCGCGAGCTGGCCTGGTAGGCGATGTCCGGGACGCCTCGCATGTTGCTGTTCGGCCCCGGCGCGCCCGGTGAGCTGCCCACGTACGTGCTGCCCGGAGGTAGGACGTTCTGGTAGTCGGGCCGGCTGAAAACGATGCTGTAGCCGCCGCCCGAGGGGACCCAGGCCGGCTCCCTATCGCCCGGCTTGGAGGTGCAGTTGACCGGCGGCATGGTGTCGTCCGCGGTCATGCTGCCCACCACCGGGTTGGTGCAGAGGTAGGTGCCGCCGACCGAGGTCACGAGCGGGTCTGAGGCGGGCCAGATCACGCTCGGGTAGGGGATCGTGGTGGGCTTCTTGACCGGAGTCTTCATGATGTTCGCCGAGCCGAAGTCGCCCGAGGAGGCGAAGACGCTGACCTTGTTGGCCTGGGCGTCGATGAAGGCCTGGCGCAGCTGCTTGAGGGAGGCAAGGCCGCTGTTGAAGGCGCCCTCACCCGAGCCGAAGCTCTGGCTGATCACGTCCACCTGGTGGCTGTCGATCAGCGCCTGCTCGGCGTTCATCATCTGCTGGAAGCCCTGCACGCCGAGCGTCTCGGCCGTGGGGGTCTCGACCAGCATGATGTTGGCCAGCGGCGCGGTGGCGTGCGCCCACTCCACGTCGAGCGCGACCTCCAGGTCCCAGAGGTTGTGGTTCTCCTGGCCGGTGCCGTTGTTCGGCGGCGGTGGAACCGGGGGCGGACCGCCCTGGATCTGGATGATGTCGAAGCGCGGCGATGCGCTCGACGGGCAGTTGCCGGAGGGGTCGTTGGGGCCGCTCTCACCGCAGAGGTGGGGCAGGCCGAAGGCGGTGTTGAAGACGCCGAGGTCTTCACGCATGGTCGAGGCGCCGAAGGAGTCGACCACGGCGATCGTCTTCCCCTGGCCCAGGTTGTGCGCATCGTGCAGGACCGCATAGTTGTAGGAGTTGGCCATCGCGGTCGGGTTGAAGCAGCGCCGTCCCACGGCGTTGCAGGCGGCCTCGCTCGGCGGGGTGCCGGAGTTGCCGAGATAGGCCCAGTCGTCGATCAGCGGGTGCGAGATGGGGATCGTCGCCACGCTGGCAGCCGTCGGGCTGCCCATCAGCGCCGTCCCCAGCGCCGTGGCGCCGATCGCCAGCGGGGCGATCTTGCGCGCCACCGAACGTACGACAGAGTCGAACATACTCCCTCCCTGTGATGTGACGTGATGCCGGCGGTGTCGGCATCACGGTAGCAAGCGCCCGGCCGTCCGTCAAGGACGGGCAAGTTCGGGTAACGATTCGGTAAATCGGCGCAAATCGGCCCGCAGCCCGGGCGTTGCGGGGTGGATGGGTAACTTGCTTCGCCGCCTCCGGACACCCGTGCTCGCCGGCCTGGGGGTCTGGCTCCTCAGCTTCCCCCTCACCACCAACGCCACTCACAGCCCACTCACCCACCCGGTGCTGGCCGCCGCAGTGGCCTCCGGCCCCTCGAGCGACGACCGTCCCAACCCGGCCCGGCGAGCCGCCCCCCGGCCCCTGATCGTGGGCCAGCTCGCGCCCACGCCCCCGCCCGCGCCGGCCCCGGTCGCCCTGGCCGCCGCTCCCCAGCCGGCCGCCCCGGCCGCGCCCAGGATCGGCGCCAACTGGCTCCTGGTCCCCAGGCTCGGGCTGAGCCAGCCGGTCGGCTGGTACAGCGACTGCTCGGGCCGGTCGGTAGTGCCGCGGTGGGGCGTCTGGCGCGAGGGCTGCGCCGGGGCCAACAACGTCTACGTCATGGCCCACAACCCGGGCGTCTTCACTCCCATCCTGGCCCTGCGCCCGGGCGACCTGGTGCTCTACGGAGATCCGTCCGGCCGGGTCCACACCTACCGGGTCACCTTCACCACGATCGTGAGCAACACCCAGCTCTGGCCCCTGGGCGGCCTGGGCGTTCCCTCGCTCACGCTCCAGACCTGCTGGACCTGGGACGGCACCCGCGACTTCATCGTCCGCGCCGTCCAGATCTAGGCCGCGTTCTCGTTGAGCAGGCCGCGGCAGCGGTCGAGCCAGCGGGTCAGCAGCCGCTCCTGCTCGCGCAGCTCGGCCATCTTTCCCGGGTACTGCTCGATGTTGTCGTGGAGCATGGTGAAGCGTTCCCGGGTCAGCGGATCGTGCTCGAAGATCCGCCGCAAGGCCATCGCCCGATGATGCTGGTGGGTCAGCTCCCGCATCTGCGCGTGCACCTGGTGCAGCTCGGCGCGCAGGTCGCCCTCCACCTCGCGGACGATCTCGGGCAGCACGCGTTCCTCTGGGCTGTCCATGCTGCTCCTAGCGGCGGACCCCGACCGTGAAGTCGGGCGCCTTGCGATCGGGATACAGGGCGGAGAGCGCGGGTGCGATCGGGATCCGCTTGGAATAGATCCTTGCCATGGCGTTGGGCCGGATGCCGGTCGGGTTCAGCTTGCCCGTGATCCGGCCGTTGCCGTCGAGCCCCGTCTCCTCGAAGAGGAAGACGTCCTGCAGGGTGATGGTGTCTCCCTCGCGGCCCACGATCTCGGTGACGTTCGTGATCCGGCGGGAGCCGTCGCGCAAGCGCGACTGCTGCACGATCAGCTGGATGGCCGACGCGATCTGCTCCCGGATGGCCCGCTGCGGCAGGTCGACGCCTGACATCAGGACCAGCGTCTCCAGCCTGGCCAGCGTGTCTCGCGGCGAGTTGGCGTGGATGGTCGTCAGCGAGCCGTCGTGGCCGGTGTTCATGGCCTGCAGCATGTCCAGCGCCTCACCGCTCCGGCACTCCCCGATCACGATCCGGTCGGGGCGCATGCGCAGCGAGTTGACCACCAGGTCGCGGATCGTGATCCGGCCGGTTCCGTCGATCCGGGCCGGCCGCGATTCGAGCCGCACCTTGTGCGGCTGGCGCAGCTGCAGCTCGGCGGCGTCCTCGATCGTGACCACTCGCTCGTTGTCGGGGATGAAGGAGGAGAGAACGTTGAGCGTGGTCGTCTTCCCCGAGCCGGTACCGCCGGAGACCAGGACGTTGAAGCGCGCCCTGACGCAGGCCTCGAGGAAGGCGGCCGCTTCCGCGGTCAGGGTGCCGAAGGAGACCAGGTCGGCCACCGTGTAGGGGTCCCTGGAGAACTTGCGGATGGTCAGGGAGGCGCCGTCGAGAGCCAGCGGGGGGATGATCGCGTTGACCCGGGAGCCGTCGGGAAGCCGCGCGTCGACCATGGGCGAGTCGTCGTCGACCCGGCGGCCGACGAAGGCGGCGATCTCGCGGATCACCCGGACCAGCTCCTCCTCGCCGGCGAAGGCCACCTCCGCCTGGATCAGCTGGCCGTTGCGCTCGATGTAGACCTGGCTGGGTCCGTTCACCATCACCTCGCTGATCGAATCGTCGTTCAGCAGCGGTGTGATCGGGCCGTAATCATGACCGGCAAGGCTTCGCGCGTCCTCGACCAACGAGAGGTCCATCGATTGCAGCTCCGCCAGCGTCGCGGCCACTGACCCGTGACGATACGCATTAATCCATACAGGCGACATAACAGGCCCTTGCGTATGCAGGCGCCGGTGACGGCCGCGTGATGAGGAGGCAACGCGGCGGTGGCGGCGCGGCTCTCAGCACCTTCTCAGCTCCTTCCCGCGTTTCGCTCAGGCGCGCGCGGCAGACTGGGCACAGTCGAAAATCACTCGCTTCAGGAGGCGTTTCAGACATGTTCGGAAAGATCGTCGTCGGCAAAGCCCTGGCCGGGCTGGCCGCGGCCGGCGTCGTGAGCGGCGCACTGGCCACCGGAGTCCTGGCCGCGCCCGCCGCCGCCACCGCGTCCGCCTCGCCCGCCGCTCCGCAGCGCCAGCCCGCGGCGCGCAAGGATGCGTTCGCCGGGACCGTGACCGCGATCAGCGACACCCAGCTCACCGTGAAGGACCGGGCCGGAGCCAGCAGGACCTTCTTGCGGGACGCGTCGACCAAGGTCTACCGCGGCAAGGACCAGGTCGCCTGGTCGGAGATCGAGGTCAACAGCCACGTCGGCCTGCGCTTTGCCGAGCGCGACGGCAAGGTCTACGCGCTGCGCATCCAGATCGGCCGGGCCCACACCGCCGGCCGCGTCCAGAGCGTCAAGGGCAACGTGATCACGATTCGCACCCGTGAAGGCAAGGATGTGAAGGTCACGGTCGGCGCGCAGACCAAGTTCTTCCAGGTCCAGGGCAAGGGCCAGCGCAAGGCCGCCTCACTCCAGGACGTCAAGGCCGGGGATCGGCTCGCCGCCGCCGGCGCCTGGGACAAGACCGGCAGCTTCGACGCGGCGCTCGTCCTCTTCCACCAGCCGAAGGCCGGCTAGCCCCGGTCACGGCAAGCGAGAGAGCCCGTCGCAGGCTCTTCTCGTTTTTAGGGCGCGAGGCGCTCGATCCGCCAGCCGCCGTCCGGTCCCCTTACGTAGCGGAGGCGGTCGTGCAGCCGGTTGTCGCGGTGGACCCAGAACTCGATCGCCTCCGGCTCCAGGCGGTAGCCGCCCCACGACTCAGGGCGGGGCACCGAGGTCCCATGCCGGCGGCGCACCTCCTCGACCATCGCCTCGAGCGCGGCCCGGTCCGCGACCACGGCGCTCTGGGGCGAGGCCGCGGCGCTGAGCCGGCTCTCGAGAGGCCTGGTCTCGAAGTAGGCGTCCGACTCCACCGGAGAGACCCTGCTCACCGGCCCGCTGACGCGGACCTGGCGCCCCAGCGCCGGCCAGTAGAAGACGAGCGCGGCGCGGGGATTGGAGGCCAGCTCCTTGCCCTTGTCGCTGCCGTAGTTGGTGAAGAAGGCGAAGCCCCGGGCGTCGACGCCCTTGCAGAGGACCATGCGGGCTGACGGCACTCCGTCCGGGGTGGCGGTGGCCAGGGTCACGGCCTCAGGCAGCGGCGTTCCCGAGTCGCCGGCCTCGGCGAACCAGCGCTTGAACTGCACTATCGGATCGGGGTCCAGGTCCGATTCGCGCAGGCCGCCCTCAGCCGTCGAGGCCATGCTCGCGGAGGTGCTCGCGCACGCCGCGCGGCTGGAAGCCGAAGTTGCGGGGCACGGCGTCCAGCTCGGTGACGTTGTCGAAGTCGAACAGCTCCAGCGTCGCCGGGACCAGCGGCGGGTTGGGCAGAACGCTCATGAGCCGGGCCTGGACGCGGGCGATCGGAAGCGGCAGCGGGACCTTGGGCCGGCGGCGCCCGGTGGCGTCCATGATCAGGTCGAGCATCTCGCTGAAGGTGAGCTGCTCCGGGCCGCCGAGGTCGATGGCGCGGCCGTCCCAGCGGGTCGTCGCGCACGCCATCGCCAGGCAGGTCACGAGGTCCTCGATCCACAGCGGTTGCAGCCGCGTGCCTCCGCCCAGCACCGGCATGACCGGGAGCTGGCGGCTCAGCCGGGCGAACGCCGCGGGAAAGGCCGCCCCGTCGCCGAACAGGACGGAGGGCTGGAGCGCGACCCATCCCAGGCCGCTCTGGCGCACGGTCTCGCCCATCTCCCAGCGCGTGCGCATGTAGCTGCCGGCCTTCCCCGGCCGGGTGCCGAGCCCATTCATCAGGACGATCCGGCTCACGCTCCGGGCCCGGGCCGCGTCGACCAGCGTCCGGGTGCCGTCGACGTGGACCCGCCGGTACTCACCGGGATAGCGCTCCTTGCGGTCGGCGGTGATGGCGGCGCAATGGACGATCGCGTCCACCCCCTCCAGCGCCGCGGCCAGGCTGGCGCCGTCGAGCAGCTCGCCCGCTCTCAAGTCGGCCCCGGCCGGCAGGACGGCGGCCGCCCGCGCCGGGTCCCTGGCGATGCAGCGCGGCGCCAGCCCGTCGCGCTGCAGGCGGGCCGCCAGGTGCCGGCCGACGAAGCCCCCCGCGCCCACGATCGCGATCGGACCGGGCGAATTGCGGCTCACCGGTCGTGCAGTATGCCGCTCGACCAGCGGACTCTGCCGTCGGGCCCGACGGGAGCGTGCTGGCGGGCGATGATCCAGACGCCCGCAGCTTCCAGCTGCGCCTGCGCATCGGCCTCGTCCAGGTCGGTGCGGGCGATCAGCTCGTGGCCCCTAGGTTCGATCCACCAGCCGAGGGCTTCCATCTTGCGCAGCAGGAGCGCCATCTTCTTCAGGCGCTGGCCCAGCGCCTCCCCGAGCGCTTCCACCGAGGCGCTGGCCGGGGCGGTGCGGGACGACGTCCCGTAGCGGCCGAATAATTCAAGCTTGAGGGTGGCCATGAGCCTCATGATGCCGATCTCTCCCTCGGGCCGGCAACATCACCTTCGCCATGGCGCCCTGCGCGCGGTCATAACCGAGGTCGGTGCGGGCCTGCGCACCTTCATCCGGGGCGACTGGGAGGTTCTCGACGGGTATGCCGAGGACGAGATCTGCCCCGCGGCCAACGGAGCCGTCCTCGCCCCCTGGCCCAACCGGCTCGAGGACGGCCGCTACGAGTTCGGCGGCCTGTCGCACCAGCTCCCGCTCTCCGAGCCCGAGCGCGGCAACGCCATCCACGGCCTGGTGCGCTGGCTGGCCTGGGAGACGCGCGAGGAGTCAGCCGCCCAGGTGGTCCTGGGCACGCTTCTCCATCCCCAGCCTGGCTATCCCTTCAGCCTGGAGCTCGTGGCCGGCTACCGTCTCGACGACGCCGGCCTGACCGTGACCACCACCGCCCGCAACGCCGGCGCCGCCCCCCTTCCATTCGGCAGCGGGCACCATCCCTACCTGAAGGTGGGGACGGACCTGGTCGACCAGGCCTGGCTTCGCCTCCCCGCCCAGTCCCGCCTGGAGCTCGACCCCCGCCAGAACGCGACCGGCCGGTCCCTGGCGGTGGCGGGGACGGAGTACGACTTCCGATCGGGCCGGGCGCTGGGCCCGCTCCGGCTCGACACCGCCTTCACGGACCTGCTGCCCGATCCCGACGGCCGCAGCCGGACCGAGCTTCGCGGTGGCGATCCCGCCCGCCGGGTCATCCTCTGGATGGACTCCGCCTACCGCTTCCTGATGGCCTTCAGCGGCGACACGCTGGCGGCGTCGCGGCGCCGGCGCAGCCTGGCTCTGGAGCCCATGACCTGCGGGCCGAACGCCTTCCGCCGTCCGCGGCTCGGGATGCGCGTCCTGGCTCCTGGCGAGCAGGTTTCCTACAGCTGGGGACTCACCTTCTAGCCATCGATCACGCTCCGCCTATATGATGAGATCGAGGCTGGCATCTGGGTAACTTGCGGTCTCAGATTTCCCCCCGTCGACGAGGAAGGAGGATTGGTGTACCGGAAGATCTACGTGCCAGTCGACAACTCGGATCACTCCAACGCCGCCATCGAGGTGGCGGTACGCCTGGCCAGGAGCACCGGCGCACAGCTCGTCGGATGCCACGTCTACGCGGCCCGGATGCATGACGTCCGCTTCAAGCAGATGGAATACACCCTGCCCGACGAGTACCAGGACGAGCAGGAGCTCGACCGGCAGCGCCGGATCCACGACTCGCTGATCACCCGCGGCCTGCAGCTGATCTCCGACTCCTACCTGGACGTGATGAAGGCGATCTGCGCGCGCGAGGACGTTCGCTTCGAGTACCGCACCTTCGATGGCAAGAACTGGGAATGCCTGGTCGAGGACGTCGGCGCCTCCGACTACGACCTGGTGGTGATGGGCGCGCTCGGGATGGGAGCGGTTCGCGACAGCCAGGTGGGCAGCGTCACCGACCGCGTCGTGCGCCGGATCCGCGTCGACAGCCTCGTGGTCCGCGACGTGCATCCCTTCCGCGACGGCGCCTCCGGACGGATCGTGGTCGCCGTGGACGGAAGCCCGCAGGCCTTCGCCGGGCTGAAGACCGCGCTGGACCTGGGTCGGGCCCTGGACAAGCAGGTCGAGGCGGTATCGGTCTACGACCCCTACCTTCACTACGCCATGTTCAACGGCATCGTCGACGTCCTCTCGGCCGAGGCCTCCAAGGTCTTCCGCTTCAAGGAGCAGGAGCAGCTGCACGAGGAGATCATCGACACCGGCCTGGCCAAGATCTACGAATCGCACCTGCGGGTCGCGGCCTCGATCGCCAGGGACGAGGGCGTCGAGCTGAAGACCACGCTCTTCGACGGCAAGGCCTTCAAGAAGATCCTTCAGTACGTGCGCGACGACCCGCCCTGGATGCTGGTCGCGGGGCGGATCGGGGTCCACTCGGCGGACCAGATGGACATCGGCAGCAACAGCGACAACCTGCTCCGGATGGCGCCCAGCAACCTTCTCCTATCCAGCCGCACCTACGTGCCGCCGGTCGACCTCCAGGCCGAGGCGACGGTGGTCTGGACGCCGGAGGCGGAGACCCGTATGGAGCAGGTGCCGGCGGCCTTCCGGGGGATCACGCGTACGGCCATCTGCCGCTACGCGATGGAGCGGGGACATTCCATCATCAGCTCCTCGATCATCGACGAGGCCGTGGCCGAGGTCATGCCGGCGCACGCGGCGCGGGCCATGGGTGTCGAGCCTCACGAATCTTCTGCTGCAGAGAACTCTCCCTCCCCCTCAAGGGGGGAGGGTCGGGGTGGGGGTGCTGCAGCGCAGGAAACCTGGATCTGCCGCCGCTGCGGGCGCAGCGCCCGCGGATCGCGTCCCGTCTCCTGTCCCGTCTGCGAGGGGACGCAGTTCCAGGCGGTGGACAAGGCGGCCATCACCGCGGCGGCCCGCCAGGAGGGCCCGATGCTGGAGGAGGAGGCCTTCGACGGCTTCAAGGTGCGCTGGACGGCGGAGGCTAAGGCGGTGCTGGCGCCTATTCCCAAGGGCTACGAGCGCCGCCGGGTCAAGGCCCGGATCGAGAAGCTGGCCCGGGTGCGCCGGCTGCCAAGCATCACGCGCGAGTTCGCCCGCGACAACCTGGACGAGGCCTACGCGCCGGTTGCCGAGGTGGTCGCCGACGTGCCGCCGGCGAAGGCGCCGAGCGCCGATGGCGAGGCGGAGCTGCGCTGGAGCGACGAGGCCGCGGCCCGGATGGAAAGGGTGCCCGGCGGCTTCATGAGGGTCATGGCCCGGGTCAAGGTCGAGGAGTTCGCCCGCAAGATCCAGGCCGACCGCATCACCCTCGACGTGGTCGAGGGCGGCCTGGCGGACGCCCGCGAGCTGATGAACCAGAGCCTCAAGGCCTACAGCCCGGACCAGGTCCAGGCGGCGATGCGGGCGCACGCCCCCGCGGCCAGCGGATCCGAGGTGAAGAGCGCCCCCGGCTGGACCGAGGACGGCGTGCGCCGGCTCAACGAGGTCGAGATCCGGGCGGCCGAGAAGTTCGACCCGGCCCGGGCCCGGGAGCTGGCGGAGCACGCCGCCTCGTCGCGCGCCGCCCGCACCGGCGAGGCGGTCAACGCCGCCTTCCTGGAGCGGCTCGGGATCAAGATCGGGTACGGCCATCCGCTCAGTCCCAAGACCTTCGAGCATTACTTCACCTGGACGGCGGAGGCGGAGGCCCGGCTCGAAGGGCTCCCGTCCTACTGCCGCGAGCTGAGCCGCTGGCGCGTGGAGTGGACCGCTTACACCAGGGGCCTGGGACCGCTGATCACGCCCGAGGTCATGGACGTGAAGTTCGAGATGTGGGACCGGGTCTCGGCGGGTCTGCAGGCCGCAGGCCCCTCCCTGCCCTGGGAGCCACAGGCCGAAGAGCGCCTCGCCCGTATGCCCGATTTCGTCCGGGGACAGGTGATGGAGGCGATCGAGGGCAACGCCCGCGAGCTGGGCGCGGCCCGGGTGACCGGCGAGGTGATGGACCGCGTGATCGAGAAATGGATCGCGACCGGCGACTTCCACGAGGGTCGCTACGGCTTCAAGGCCTGAGATGCCCGTCCTGCTGAGCGCGCGCCGCCTGACCCGCACTTATCCGAACGGCCAGGGCGTCTTCGACGTCGACCTCCGGCTCGAGCCCGGAGAGCTGGTCGCGTTGATGGGACCCAACGGGTCGGGCAAGAGCACGCTGCTCCGGGTCCTGGGCACAGCCGCCGCCCCCAGCGGGGGCACGGTCAGCTGGTTTGGCACCACCGACCTTCGGGACCCGGCGGTCCGCCGCCGCCTGGGCGTGGTCCTGGACCAGGCCGCTCATTTCGAGGAGATGACCGCCTATCAGAACGGCTGGTTCTTCGCCCGCCAGTTCGGGCTCGAGCCGCGGATCGCGGCCGAGCGGATCGAGGACGGGCTGCGCTGGGCAGGGCTGTGGGAGGCCCGCCACCAGCCGGTGCGGGAGTACTCGCTGGGCATGAAGCGCAAGCTCAGCCTGGTCGAGGCCTTCCTGCACCGGCCGCAGATCCTGCTCCTCGACGAGCCCACCTTGGGGCTCGACTACCGCGCCGAGCTGGCGCTGATCGAGCGTCTCCAGGTGCTGAGCCTGACCGGCACCGGCATCGTGATCGCGACCAACGACGTCCATCTGGCGGAACGCCTCTGCCACCGCGTGCTCCTCCTCCACCAGGGACGGGTCGTGACCGAGGGCCGGGTGGCCAGGTTGCTCACGGCGGTGGCGGGGAGCAAGGAGCTGGAGCTGCAGATCCACTCCCCCATCGACCTGGAGGGAATCCGCTCCCTGCCCGAGGTGGAAGCCGTGAGCGCCAGCGGCCATACGGTCAGCGTCATGCTGGCGCGCGGTGCCAATCCGGCCCAGGTGCTGGCCATCCTCAACGGCACCTCCGACCTGGTCAGCACCATGCGGGTACGCCAGCCGAATCTCGGCGACCTCTTCCTCAAGCTGACCGGGGTGCCGCTGCAGGAAGAGGGCGCGCGATGAGCCCGCCGGCGCTCCCGGCCTCGATCTGGCAGCGAGAGCTGATCGAGTTCGAGCAGCGGCGCCGCGCCCTGGTGGTCAAGCTCCTCTTTCCGCTGCTGATCGCTCTTCCCCTCATCTACAGCCGGGCCGCCGGTGTCTACGCGGCCATGGCCCTGACCATGCTGACCGCGACCGTGGGAGCCCTGGGGTCGGGAGCCGTTCTCAGCCGCGAGCGGGCCATCGGCCTCAACGTCCGCTACCGGCTGCTGCCCCGCCGGCCGGCCGCGGTCCTGCTGGAGCGGGTCGCGGCCGGGGCCGCCATCGACCTGGTTCAGATGCTGGTGGTGCTGGTCTTGATCGCGTTCCGCCAACCGACCCGCCTCGCCTGGTTGCCGGCCATCCTGCTGGCCGCCGCCGGCGTGCTCGCGGCCTGCAACGTGCTGGGCGCGTGGGCCAGCAGCCTCACGCGGTCGCCCGGCGAGGTCATGCTCGCGGTCCTGCTGCCCCTCTTGCCGGCGCTCTACCTGTCCGGCGTCTTCACCGCCCCGGCCGCGCCGCTCCTGGCCGCGATCTCCCGCCTTCTGCCCTTCACCTACCTGCACGACGCCCTCCTCGGGGCCCTCACCGGACGCCCGCAGCTGACCCCCTGGGCCGATGCAGCGGCGGGGATCGTCTTCCTGGCCGTCTCGGCGGCGCTCACCGGCCTGCTCGCGCGGCGCGTCCTGGAACGTGACTGACCCGGCGGCTGCGGTGCTGGCCCAGGCCTTCACGCTCAACCGCCCCGACATCACCATCCCGGTCCTGGGCAACCGCTTCGTGGTGGGCGCCTTCTTCCTCACCCACGTCATCTTCGGCTCCTTCTCCATGGGGGCGGTCCTGATCTCGCCCGCTTTCGAGTGGATCGGCCTTCGCCGCCACGACCCCCGCTTCGAGCGCTATGCCCTGGGAGTCGCGAGCACCAACCTCAAGGTCTTCAGCTTCGGCGCCACCCTGGCGGCCTTCGCCGTCCTCACCCTGCTCGGGCTCTATCCCCGCCTCTTCGTCTCCCTGATCACGATCTTCTTCTGGCCCATGCTGCTGGCCTTCTCCTCCTGGTTTTTGACCATCCCCCTCCTCCTCGTCTACGTCTTCCGCTGGCGGCACATGGAGGTCCACAAGGGACGCCACATCGCGTTGGGAGTGCTCGGAGGACTGAGCGAACAGCTCTTCCTGGTCCTGATCGTGGGCCTGGACAGCTTCCTGCTGACGCCGTCTCGCGGGCTCGGGCCCGGCACCTTCTTCAACCCCTCCTATCTGCCGGAGCTGGCTCACAGATTCGTCGGCAACCTGTCCTGGGCTTCCTTCTTCATCGCCGCGGTCATGGCCTTCTACGCGGCGAGGCGGCGGACACCGCTGGAACGGGAGTACTTCGCCTGGGGCAGCCGGGTCAGCCTGGTGGTCGGCTTCCTCACTCTGCTGGGCCAGGTCGTGCTCGGCTTCCTCTACGCGGAGAGCATCCGGCGGGCCTCACCGGGCGCCTTCACCTACTCGGTGCAGGGCAGCTTCGCCTGGCTCTGGCTGGTGCAGGGCGTGCTCCTGGGGATCCTGCTGGCCGGCAGCAACTGGTACTTCTGGAAAAGTCTCCCTCCCCCTCAAGGGGGGAGGGTCGGGGTGGGGGTGCTGCAGCGCAGCAACCCCCTGGGCGCCACGCTCACCGCCCTGGTGATCCTTCTCGCCCTGCTGGAGGTGGCGCCCTCGGCCCTCTACCCGCGCCCGCTGTTCTGGCTGCGCTACGTCTTCCTCGGCGCCGCCATCCTGCTCAGCCTGCTCCACTGGCTGATCTGGCGCCGTCCGCGCCCGGCGCTGGAAGCGGGGCTGCGCCGGGGCGGGCGCATGGCGCTGACCGTGACCGGCGCCGCCGCCCTGCTCCTCTTCCTCCTGATGGGGGTGATCCGGGAGACCGCGCGCGGCGACTACACCGTCTACGGACAGCTCAAGGAATCGAACAGCACCGGCGTCTTCCAGGCGCCGAGCAAGGGGTTCTATCCCTGATGGGAGTGATCCAGACCTACTACTACCTGACCATCATCGCCGTCGCCATCGTGACCCTGACCCTGATCTGCTGCGGCTACGCGATCGGGCAGCTGCGCAGGTTCCACCGCGAAGGAGGCGATGCGCTGGTCGCCTGGCTGATCACGGGCGCGGTGGCGCTCGTGTTCGTCTTCATCACCGCCACCTGCGTCGGCGTCCTGATCGGGTTTCTGGGACATGGAAGCGCACAATCCTGAGGTCTCCCGACGGCGTTTCGCCATCCTGGGCACGCAGGTGGTCGGGGCCGGGGTGGCGATCATGCTCGGCGTGCCCATCGTCGGCTTCCTGCTCAATCCGATCTTCCGCCCGCGCAGCATCACCGAGCATGTGGTCGGCTACATCGGCAACGTACCCGCGGACACGCCCACTCCGTTCGAGTTCCCCTTCAACCCGCAGAGCTCCTGGGAGGCGCCTCTCCCCGACTATCTGATCTACGTCGTCCGCTTCGGCAGCGGCCTGGATCAGGTGCGG
>VBIC01000037.1 GCA_005881425.1 Chloroflexota bacterium
TACGCGCGCGCGCTTGGGGCCGCAAGAGCCGGACCTTGCCGCAGTTTGGGAATTGCTCGACTGGGTAGAACCGCGCCATCATGATGAGTTGGCGGCAAGTCTCGGTCTCGAAGTGCAAGAAGTGAGCCGGCGCTTGACTTTGCTGGAGATGGGCAACTATATAATCGGCGACTGCGGCGCCGTCACCCGTCGCCCTTAAGAGATCTGAAAAATGGCAAAGTCTCTCATCATCGTTGAATCGCCAGCCAAGGCTAAGACCCTTGGCCGGTTCCTGGGCCGTGACTACGAGATCCGGGCTTCGATGGGCCACGTCCGCGATCTGCCCAAGAGCACGCTCGGTATCGACGTGGAACACGGCTTCGCGCCGGAGTACGTGACCATTCCGGGCAAGGAGGCGACGATCAAGGAGCTGAAGGCCGCGGCCAAAGGCATGGGGACCATCCTCCTGGCATCCGATCCGGACCGCGAGGGCGAGGCGATCGCCTGGCACCTGGCGGCCGTGCTCAAGCTGAGCGAGCCGCGTCGCATCGAGCTGCACGAGATAACGCCCGGCGCGCTCGAGCGCGCCCTCAAGGAGCCGCGTCCGATGAACCAGGACCTGGTCGACGCCCAGCAGGCGCGCCGGGTCATCGACCGGCTGGTCGGCTACAAGCTCAGCCCCATGCTGTGGAAGAAGATCCGCAAGGGGCTTTCCGCCGGTCGGGTCCAATCGGTCGCGGTCCGCCTGGTCTGCGAACGCGAGGAGGAGATCGAGCGCTTCGTCCCGGTCGAGTCCTGGTCCCTGGACGCCATGCTCTCCAAGCGGCAGGGTTCGGACCGGATCTTCGCCGCCCGGCTCTACGGCCTCAAGGGCGCCGAGGAGAAGCTCGAGGTCAAGGAGGAGGCGCAGGCGCGGGCGATCGTGGCCCAGCTCGAGGGGGCGACCTACCAGGTCCTCGCCATCGAGACCAAGGACACCGTCCGCAACAGCCTGCCGCCCTACCGGACCAGCACCCTGCAGCAGGACGCCTCGACCCGGCTCCGGCTCAAGCCGGGGCGCACCATGAGGGTCGCGCAGGACCTCTACGAAGGCGTCGAGCTCGGCGCCCAGGGCCCTGTCGGTCTCATCACCTACATGCGCACCGACTCCTTCCGCGTCTCCGAGGAGGCAATGGCAGCGGCTCGCGGATTCATCCAGGAACAGTACGGTCCGACCTACGTCCGCCGGGAGAAGCCGGAATGGAAGGCGAAGGGGTCGATCCAGGACGCGCACGAGGCGATCCGGCCGACCGACGTGCGGCGGACGCCGGATAGCGTCAAGGGCTTCCTCTCGGCCGACCAGTACAAGCTTTACCGGCTGATCTGGCAGCGCTTTACCGCCAGCCAGATGTCTGCGGCCCGCTTCGCTCAGACACGGGTCGACGTCGGAGCGGGCAACTACCTTTTCCGTGCCACGGGATCGGTCCTCGTCTTCAACGGCTTCTACGCGGTCTGGGAGCGGGACAGCGACAACGACGAGGAGAAGGATCTGCCGGCGCTCAGCGTCGAGGAATTGCTGACGCTGCACGAGCTGAAGCCGGAGCAGCATTTCACCCAGCCGCCGCCGCGTTTTACGGAGGCCTCGCTGATCAAGACCCTGGAGGAGCTTGGCATAGGCAGGCCGAGCACCTACGCGCCCACGGTGGAGGTGATCCAGGCTCGCCACTACGTCAAGCAGGCGGAGCGGCGCCTCCAGCCCACCGAGCTGGGCAAGACTGTCAACGCCTGGCTGATCGACCATTTCCCCGACATCGTCGACGTCTCCTTCACCGCCGAGATGGAGGAGGAGCTGGACGACGTGGAGGAGGGCAGGCGCGACTGGGTTCCCATCGTGCGCGAGTTCTACCGTCCCTTCGAGAAGACGCTGGCCAGGGCGGAAACCACGGAGAAGGTGAAGATCCCGCTCCGGGAGACCGGCGAGGACTGCCCCAAGTGCAAGCAGGAGGGACGGACCGGCCGGCTCGTCTACCGCATGAGTCGCCTGGGCGAGTTCATCGGCTGCGGCCTCTACCCCGAGTGCGACTACATCCAGGGCAAGGACGGCCAGGACAAGAGCGCCGCGCCCACGCCGACCGGCGAAATGTGCCCGACCTGCGGCAAGCCGCTGGTCAATCGCAGCGGCAGGCGGGGCCCGTTCGTGGCCTGCTCCGGCTACCCGAAGTGCCGCTACGTGAAGCGCGAGGTCCAGCCGCAGGACGTGGTCGAAGGCCGCACCTGTCCGAAATGCGGCAAACCCCTGCTTCACCGGACGGGCCGCTTCGGCAAGTTCGTCGGCTGCTCCGGATACCCGAGCTGCCGCTACCTGGAGGCCGGGGCTCGCACCGTGACCCCGCCGGATCCGAGCACCTTTCTCAAGGACGACCCCTGTCCCCGCTGCGGCAAGCCGCAGGTCATGCGCCAGGGCCGCTACGGCGACTTCAAGAGCTGCTCCGACTATCCGAACTGCAAGCCGGAGCGCACCGGCCGGACGGCGGCCGCCGCCAGGGCGCCGCGAGCCTCGCGCCGGACACAGAAGCCGCCCCTGCCGGCCGCCTGACGCCCGATTCGATCCGGTTGGGCTGGGGTATACTACCGCTCGCGAAATCCGCACGTCTCCTGACGGCACGACGGGTTGCCTGTGCGCCGGGTAAGCGCCAGGTCCGCCGGCCGGCTGATGGGGGCGGAGGCCAAACCAGGATTCAGGAGGTACTTACCCGCGATGCCCCTCGTCACGCTGAAGCAACTGCTCGAAGCCGGCGTCCACTTCGGTCACCAGACCAGCCGCTGGAATCCCAAGATGAAGCGGTATATCTTCACCGCCCGCAACGGGATCCACATCATCGACCTGCAGCAGACGGTGCGCCTTCTCGACGACGCCTGCGCCTGGGTCAAGGAAGTGGTATCGGGCGGCCGGATGGTGCTCTTCGTGGGCACCAAGAAGCAGGCTCAGGAATCGATCGAGCTCGAGGCCAGGCGCTCGGGTATGCCCTACGTGAATCACCGCTGGATGGGCGGGATGCTGACCAACTTCCAGGTCATGCGCCGGCAGATCGACCGGCTCAACAGCCTGCGCGCCATCAAGAACAACGGTGGCTTCACCGGAAGCAAGAAGGCCATCACCCAGCTGGAGGAGGAGCTCCAGAGGCTGGAGCGGTTCTTCGGCGGCATGGCAGAGATGAAGAAGCTGCCCGGCGCGGTCTACGTCGTCGATCCGCGCAAGGAGCACATCGCGGTCACCGAGGCGCGCAAGCTCGGCGTCCCGATCGTCGCCATCGTGGACTCGAACTGCGATCCGGACGAGATCGACAAGGTGATTCCCGGCAATGACGATGCCATCCGAGCGGTCAAGCTGATCACGAGCAAGGTCGCGGACGCCGCGCTGGAGGCGCGCCAGCTGATCAGCCCGGAGGAGCTGGCGACCGCGCCCGAGGCTCCGGTGAGCGAGTTACGGGTCGAGGAGGAAGCGGAAGAGGAAGAGGACGAGAAGGGTTTCGCCGGGATGCCCGAGATCGACGAAGCCGAGTTCTACGAGGATGAAGCCCTCGACGACGAGAAGTGAGATGGAGAAAGTAATGGCAATAAGCGCGGATCAGGTCAAGGTGCTGCGGGAGGCGACCGGGGCCGGAATGATGGACTGCAAGCGGGCCCTCGAGGCCACCCAGGGAGACGTCGAGAAGGCCAAGGACTGGCTGCGACAGAAGGGAATCGCCAAGGCCGGGGCCAAGGCTTCCCGGGCGGCGCGCCAGGGTCTGGTCGAGGCCTACATCCACCACAACGGCCAGGTGGGCGTGCTCGTCGAGCTCAACAGTGAGAGCGATTTCGTGGCCCGCAACCAGGTCTTCAAGGGCCTGGCTCACGAGATCGCCCTGCACGTCGCCGCGGCTGACCCGCACTACCTTCGGCGGGAGGACGTGCCGCGGGAAGTCCTGGATCGGGAAAGGTCGATTTTCGAGGCCCAGGCACGCGACCAGCGCAAGCCGGATGCGGTTATCCAGAAGATCGTGGAGGGCAAGCTCAACGACTTCTTCAAGCGCGAGGTGCTCCTGGACCAGCCCTGGACCAAGGACGACAAGCAGTCGATCGAGCACCTGGTGAAGGAGGCCGTCGCCAAGCTGGGTGAGAACATAACGATTTCGCGGTTCGCCCGTTTCAAGGTCGGAGAAGCGCCCGCAGGGTGAGCACGATCCCGACCCCGTGATCTCGAGCAATCCGGTGGTCAGCCCGCGCTACAAACGCGTCCTGCTCAAGCTGAGCGGCGAGGCGCTGACCACTTCAGGGGCGTTCGGGATCGACCCGGACGTGGTCCACGGGATAGCGGCCGAGATCGTCCGGGTCAAACGCAGCCACGACACCCAGTTCGCCATCGTCACCGGGGGCGGCAACATCATCCGCGGCGACGCGGCCAGCCGGCGAGGCATGGACCGCGTGACCGCGGACTACATGGGCATGCTCGGGACCGTGATCAACGCCCTGGCTCTGCAGGATGCGCTCGAGAACATGGGGCAGCCGACCCGGACTCAGACCGCCATCAGCATGCCCCAGGTGGCCGAGCCCTACATCCGCAGGCGGGCGGTGCGGCATCTGGAAAAGGGCCGGGTCATCATCCTGGCGGCTGGCAGCGGCAATCCCTACTTCAGCACCGACACCACGGCCGCCCTGCGAGCGGTGGAGATCGAAGCCGAGGTCGTGCTCAAGGCGACCATGGTCGACGGCATCTACAGCGCCGACCCCAACAAGGATCCGAAAGCCAAGCGCTTCACGCACCTGACCTACCTCGACGTCATCAACAAGGGGCTGCGTGTCATGGACCATACCGCGATCACCCTGTGCAACGAGAACGACCTGCCGATCGTGGTCTTCAACCTCACCCGCCCGGGCAACATCGAACGGGTGGTCCTGGGCGACGAGTCGATCGGGACCACGGTGAGCCTGGCTAAATGATCCAGCCGCAGCTGGCCGAGGCCGAGAGCCGGATGCAGAAGAGCGTCGATGCTCTGGCCAAGGAGATCCAGACCATCCGGACCGGCCGGGCCAGCCCCTCGCTGGTCGATCGCATCGCGGTCGAGTACTACGGCAATCCCACGCCGCTCAACCAGCTGGCCACGATCAGCGTACCCGAGGCTCGCATGATCATCATCCAGCCCTGGGACCGCAGCGTCATCTCCGCGGTGGAGAAGGCTTTGCAGAAGTCTGAGCTCGGCCTCAACCCGGCCAACGACGGCCAGATCATCCGCGTCCCCATCCCGCCGCTGAACGAGGAGCGCCGCCGCGAGTACGTGCGGCTGGTCAAGCGGCACGCCGAGGCCAGCCACGTGGCCGTTCGGAACATCCGGCGCGACCACAACGACCGCCTCAAGGCGATGGAGAAGGAGAAGCAGGTATCGGCCGACGAGAGCCGCCGCGCCATCGAGCAGCTGCAGAAGCTTGCCGACCGCTACATCGCGCGCGTCGACGAACTCGCTGCCCGCAAGGAAGGCGAGATCATGGAGGTCTAGTGGCGGGTCGCGACCGCTCCCCCTGATGGCCCAGCTCCCCCCTCCGGAGCACGTCGCCATCATCATGGACGGGAACAACCGGTGGGCGCGGCAGCGATTCCTTCCACGGGCGATGGGACACAAGGCCGGCATCGAAGCCATCCGGCCGGTGGCCGAGGCCTGCGACCGGCTGGGAATCCGGATCCTCACCGTCTTCGCCTTCTCGACGGAGAACTGGAAACGGCCTCAGGACGAGGTGGAAACGCTGATGGAGCTGTTCGGCGAGACCATCCGCCGCGAGGTGGAAACCTGCGTCCGCCGGGGTGTCGAGATGCGCTTCTGCGGCCGCCTGGACGAGCTCAGCAGCGGGCTGCGTGAGCAGATGCGCCAGGCGAACGAGCGGACCCGGGCCAACTCTCATGCAGTCCTGAACGTGGCGGTCAATTATGGGGGCCGGCAGGAGATCGTCGACGCCGTTCGTGAGATGGCGCGCGCCGGAGTGGACCTGTCCCGGCTCGAGGAGGGGATGGTGGCCCGCCATCTCTACACCCGCGACCTGCCCGATCCCGACCTGATCATCCGGACGGCCGGCGAGATGCGGCTGAGCAACTTCCTGCTCTGGCAGGCAGCCTACGCCGAGTTCTACAGCACCCCCACACTCTGGCCCGACTTCGGTGAAGCCGATCTCGCCGAGGCGGTCGACGTCTTCAACCGTCGGGTCCGGCGATTCGGCTCGCGTCCCGAGGAGGTTGAGCATCGCGGCCGCTGACCCCGGCGCGGCCAGCCCCAGCCGCAGGGAGCGGTCCAGCATGCTGCCCCGGATCGGGAGCGCCGCCCTGCTCATCGCCCTGCTCCTGGCCGTGCTCCTGGCCGGCTCGCTCTGGGTCTACGCCGGTCTCGCCGTGGTTCTCGGCGCCGCCCTGATCGAGTACTGGTCACTGACCCGCCTGCTCCAGGCGCCGGCTCCACTCTGGATCCTGTTCCCGCTCGCCTTCGCGCTGCTGCTGCGCGATCGGCTCCCGGGGTGGCTTTCGCTCGAGGTGATCCTCGCGGTCGCGACAGTGGGCGGCCTTTCGGCCATGGTCTTCCTGCGCGATTGGCGGATGAGCCTGCTGCGCTGGGCGCTGGCGGTTGGCGGCAGCCTCTACCTCGGCTACCTGCTCGGCTATTACCCGGCGCTCTACCTGCTCCGGCAACCCGATCCCAACCATCTGGGCTTCGGCCTGGTGATCTTCGTACTGGGCGCTGTCTGGATCGGCGACACGGCGGCCATGGTGGTGGGGAGCCGCTTCGGCCGCCATCGCTTCTTCCCCCGGATAAGCCCCAACAAGAGCGTCGAAGGCGCGCTGGGCGGCCTGCTGGGCAGCACGCTGCTGTTCGCTCTGTTCGCCCCCCTGGTCAACCTCTGGTTTCCCCACAACCTGGTGCTCGGCCTGCTGATCGGCGCCTTCTCCCAGGTCGGCGACCTGATCGAGTCCCAGCTCAAGCGCACCGCGGGCGTCAAGGACGCGAGCCACCTGATCCCCGGCCACGGCGGGATCCTGGACCGGATCGATTCCGTCCTCCCGGTGGCGGCGCTCGTCTACTATTACCTCCGCCTCAACCACCTGACATGAAGCCTGAAAGGGCAGCAATGACGGCGCCCCGCCCTCGTTGCTGCTGCAGCCCATGAGCCCCGCCCGCCGTTCGCCTCGCCGGCTGGCGCTGCTGGGGGCGACCGGATCGATCGGGCGCCAGGTCTGCGACCTGGTGGAACGCAACCCCGAGCGTTTCAGGCTTCACGCCCTGATCGCGGGCCACGACCAGGCGGCGCTCGACGCTGCCGGCCGGCGGCATCCCGGGGCGCACCGGCTGCTGGCCCATCCCGCGGTAGCCGAGGCGGTCCAGGACCCGGACGTCGACCTGGTCATAGTCGCGGCGATGGGGGCGGCGGCGCTGGCCCCCACCCTGGCCGCGCTCGAGGCGGGCAAGGACGTCGCGATCGCCACCAAGGAGGTCCTGGTCATGGCCGGCGAGCTTGTCCGCGAGCGGATGCGCCGGCACGGCACCCGCCTGCTCCCCATCGACAGCGAGCACAGCGCCATCTGGCAGTGCCTGTGGGGCGAGCAGCGGGAGAGTATCGGCCGGCTGATCCTGACCGGCTCCGGGGGTCCGTTCCTGCGCCGGCCGGTCGACAGCCTGGCCGCCGCGACCGTGGAGGAGGCGCTGGCCCACCCGCGCTGGAAGATGGGGCCGAAGATCACGATCGATTCCGCCACCATGATGAACAAGGGGCTCGAGATCATCGAGGCCCACTTCCTGTTCGACGTGGAGTACGACCGGATCCAGGTCCTGGTGCATCCGCAGAGCGTGGTCCACTCGATGGTCGAGTTCCGGGACGGAAGCGTGAAGGCGCAGCTGGGAATTCCAGACATGCATCTGCCGATCGCGGTCGCCCTCAGCTATCCGGAGCGGATCGAGGCCGTGGTTGCGCCCCCCGACCTGGCCGCGATCGGCCGGCTGGACTTCGAGGCGCTCGATCCAGGCCGCTTCCCCGCGGTCGCACTCGCGCGAGACGCCGGACGGCGGGGCGGGACCGCGACGGCGGTGCTCAACGCCGCCAACGAGGAGGCGGTCGCCCTCTTCCTCGAGGGCAGGATCGGCTTCAACAGAGTGGTGGGGCTGGTCGAGGCCGCGCTCTCGAGCATGCCTGGGTTCGGGGGCCATGCCCTGGAGGAAGTCCTCTCGGCCGACGCCTGGGCCCGACGCCACGTTCGTGAACTCGCGAGCGCCGATCGGCGGGCGAGTGCGGGTAAGCTGCCAGCATGAACCCGATCCTCCTCGCCCTGCTGGTGGCGCTGGTCTTCACGGGCATCGTGGTGGTGCACGAGTCGGGCCATTACCTGACCGGCAAGGCGGTCGGCATCCGCGTCGACCAGTTCAGCGTGGGCTTCGGTCCGATGCTGTTCGGGCGAAAGATCGGTGAAACGCTTTACGCGATCCGGGCAATTCCCCTGGGCGGCTTCGTCAAGCTGGCCGGGATGGACGGCAGTGACGAGGCGGGGCCCCGCAGCTTCAACGCCCATCCACTATGGCAGCGCTTCATCGTGATCGTGGCCGGATCGCTCTTCAACTTCATGCTGCCGGTCCTGCTCTTCAGTGTCCTGCTCATGAGCGGCGCCCCGGTGCGCGTCGACCAGGTCGATCCCGGGACGCCGGCGGCGCAGGCCGGCATCATGCCCGGCGACGTGGTCGTGGCGGTCGACGGCCATCGCATCCAGCAGCTGAGCGAGCTGCGCTCGGCGGTCAACGCCAGCGAGGGCGCGCCGATCCAGGTGACGGTCAACCGGCAGGGACGGTCGCACACCTACACCGTCCGTCCCATACTCGGGCTCAAGGGGGCCAGCGGTTACGCCCTGGGCGTGGGCGTGACCGGCGGTCTCAAGCCGATGGCGCCGGTGAGCGCGGTGGGCGCCTCGGTGCGTGAGGTCGGCGTGCTCATCGGCGGGACCTTCGCCGGGCTCTACCAGCTGGCGACCGACAAGCAGCTGGGCGGCTTTCTGGGTCCGAACGGAGTGCGGGGCCCGGTCGGCATCGTCAAGCAGACGGCGACCGAAGCCCAGGGAGGCGGCTCCACGCTCATCTTCTGGGTCGGCTTCCTCAGCCTGAGCCTGGGGCTGGTCAACATCCTGCCCTTTCCGGCCCTCGACGGTGGGCGCGCGGCGTTCCTGCTCCTCGAGGCGGTGAGGGGGCGCCCGGTCGACCCGGCCCGGGAGCAGATGGTGCATTACGTCGGATTGGCCATACTCTTCGCGTTGATCGGACTGGTGACCTACAACGACGTATTGCGCTAGCGCCCGGTTGGGTACAACAGGAATCGGATGGTGAAAGCGCGGCGCAAGAGCCGGCCGGTGCGGGTCGGCAACGTCGTGGTCGGCGGGGCGGCCGAGATCGTCGTCCAGTCGATGTGCAAGTCGGACACCCGGGACGTCAAGGCCACCCTGGAGGAGATCGCGCGCCTCAAGGACGCCAGCTGCCGGATCGTGCGGGTCGCCGTGCCCACGAAGGAGGCGGCCCAGGCCATGATCGAGATCAAGAAGGGATCGCCCTTGCCGATCATCGCCGACATCCACTACGACTACCCGCTCGCCCTGGCGGCCCTCGACGCCGGCGTCGACGGGCTGCGCCTGAACCCGGGCAACATCCGAGATCCGGAGAAGGTCAAGGAGATCACCCGCCGGGCGAAGGAACGGGAGGTACCGATCCGGATCGGCGTCAACGCCGGGTCGCTGCCGGGACGGGCCAAAGAAGGGGAGGGGAGGCGGCCGCCCACACAGGAGGTGGTCGAGGCCATGGTCCAGGCGGCCCTCGGCCACGTCCGCATCCTCGAGGCCCTCGATTTCCAGGACATCAAGGTCTCGATGAAGGCCTCCGACCCGCCGACCATGATCGCCGCCAACCGGGCCATCGCCGACAAGTTTCCCTATCCACTCCACCTCGGCGTGACCGAGTCCGGCCCGCCGCGCACCGGTGCGGTCAAGAGCGCGGTCGGGATCGGCGTGCTCCTGGAGGAAGGGATCGGCGACACCATCCGGGTCTCTCTGGCGGGAGACTCGGTGGAGGAGGTCGAGGTGGCCTACGGCATCATCAATGCGCTCTCCGAGAAGCAGACCGGGCCGAACCTGATCGCCTGCCCGATGTGCGGCCGGCTCGAGATCGACATGCTGCCCATGGTGGCCGAGGTGGAGAAGGCGCTGAAGCGGATCAAGCGCCCGATCAACGTCTCGGTCATGGGCTGCGTGGTCAACGGCCCCGGTGAAGGACAGCACGCGGACATCGGGATCGCCGGCGGCCGGGGCAAGGGCA
>VBIC01000115.1 GCA_005881425.1 Chloroflexota bacterium
AGTCTGGAGCATGGCCCCGCCCTCCGGGTCGAGCCTCCCGTCGATGAGGATGATACCGTCCAGGGATGGACTGACCTGCAGGTAACGCTGCTCGTACGCGCGGTTGGCGTCGGCCAGGGCCCCGTCGGGATCGACCACGTGGCGCAGCCTGCGGGTAACCAGGCTGAAGCGGTTGGGGTCGAAGTCGGAGGCCATCTTCAAGAGGTCGCCCTCCGCCTCCCGCACGGTGTCGGCGCCCACCTGGCTTGCGACCCGGGCGATCAGGGCCGCGTGCTGGTAGCCCAGCTCGCCGCTGGTGAAGGCCTGCCCAGTGTCCGGCAGCTGATCCAGCTGGCGGGCGATGTTCAGGCGCTCGGCCGCCGCCCCGGCACTCAGCCGGCAGTTGGCCTTGAGCCAGGAGACGGCCGTGGGCGCGCCCTCGGCCGCGTACTCTCGGTTGGCAGCGAACCGGCCCACGGCCTGGGTGAATCCCGCTTCCAACCGGTCCATCTGCCGCCGGCAGTCGATCATCGCCTCGCCCAGAGCCGCGGGCGGCGCTTCGGCGAAGAAGGCGACAACCGCGTCCGCGGCTGCGGCCAGCATCGCCATCGGGTCAACTCGCGAGGCCTCGCACATATCGAGACAAGTATGGACGGTGCTTGTGACAGCTGTCTGTCAAAAGCGGCGGGGCTCAGCGAAAGGGGACGTCGGTGGCGAGCTGGGCCAGGACCTCTTCTTCGATCGCCGCCCTGTCCCGGTCCAGCGTGCTGGCGAAATTCCGGAAGGGCCGGTCCAGCCCGGTGCGGCCGTGGATCACCAGCGCCCCGCCATGGGCGAAGGCCATCAGGTTGGCCTCGTAGCGTCCGCCTTTGGCCCGCCAGGCGAGGGTCCAGCGCGGCGGCAGCGGCTCGTAGAGGACCTTCCCCTTGCCTTCCAGCTTCTCCCGGTTGACCTGCTCCATCACCTCGCGCACCAGGCGATCGAGCTCGGCCAGGATCTCGGTCAGCTGCTCGCGATAGTTCTCGATCCGCCCGTGCAGCTGGAAGTCGGCCGAGGTCACGCTCATCGGGCTCGATGATACTAGGGGCTGCGCAGCCAGGCGGTCCCGTCCCAGGTCCAGGTCTGGGCCGCCGATTCGACGACGTCGAAGAGGACGACACGGCCGCGAGCCAGGTCCTCGGCGGCCACCCAGCGGGTGCGCGCCGGCGGCCCGAAGTCCACCGGCAGCAGGCTCCATGTCGCGCCGTTCCAGGTCCAGGTCTGGGCGGCGGTCCCGTAGCCGAGGAAAAGGAGCACCCTGCCCGAGGCATGATGAGGCGCCGCCGCCGACCCGCTGGCGTCCGGCGCGGGAGAGCGCGCGGGCGCAAGCGTGGCCCACTGGTGCCCGTCCCAGGCCCAGGTATCGGAGGACTGGCTGGTCTTGCCCTGGAGCGAGCCGCCGAACAGGAGCAGGCGATGTCGTCCCGGGTCGTCCACCAGGCTGGCGCCCTGGCGCGCCGGCGGGCCGGCCGAGGGATGGCGCTGGGCCCAGGTCGTCCCGTCCCAGCCCCAGGTGTCGTCCAGCAGCATGGGGGCGTACTGCTCGCCGGAGCAGCAGCCGCCGAAGAGGAGCACCACCCGGCTCACCGCGTCGAAGGCCGCGCTGGCCTCGGCTCGCGGCGGGGGCGAGGCCGACGGATGCTGCTCCGTCCAGGAGCCACCCTTCCAGGTCCAGGTCTGCGCCGAGGGCGAGCCGGCGACGGTGCCGCCGAAGAGCAAGACCTGGCTTCGGGCGGCATCGTAGGCGAGCGCGACCCCCTCCGAGGCGGGCGGGGAGGACGCCGACTGCCGGCTGGTCCAGCGCTGCCCGTCCCAGGACTCGGTCACGGGCGATCCATCGGGAGCCACGCCGAACATCAGGACCACGCCCTCGGCCTCGTCGTCCACCATATGGGGAGAGGTCAGCACAATGCCCGGCGGGGCGGGCGTGGCGGTCGAGGCTACCACCGTGGGAGCCGGCCCGCTGCCGCCGAGCGGCGGCTGGCTGGGCGCGGCCCCGGTTCCGCCGCAGGCGCCGAGCAGCAGCACCAGCGCACCCGCCGGCAGCCGCAGCCTCGCCGCGGTCACTGCCAGAGGACGGCTCGAGCCGGGGCTCCGTCCGCGTCGCGCCAGCGCACCGGCGCGGCGCTCATCTGATATCGGCCGGGCCTGACGCGGGCCAGGTCCAACCCTTCCAGGATCGGGATCCCGCGGCCGAGCAGCGCGTGGTGCGTGGGCGCCCCCTTCATCCCGAAGCCCTCGATCGACAGGTAGTCGATCCCGACCAGCCGGACTCCCAGCTCGACCAGCCACTCGGCCCCGTCGGGCTCCAGGTAGACGAAGTCGGTGCGAAAGGGGCGCACCGGGTGCCAGAGGCGGGAGTTGGCGGTGCGCAGCAGCACTCGCCGGGTGCCCCTGGGGATCCCGGCTTTCGAGAGCGCGGCGCGGTCGATGCCCTGGCGCACGCGGCGCAGGTCGGCCACCCAGGCCGGACCCTGAAAGCAGGCCAGATCCAGGCGGTCGATCCCGACCCCGCCCTCGATGAAGTGGATCGGAGCGTCGACATGGGTCCCGGTGTGCGACCCAAGGCAGTACTCGCTCAGGGTCACACCCTCACGCGCCAGGGTCATCGTCCGGCGCGCTCGCACCGGTGGGTTGCCGCGATAGACCGGCATGCCGGCGTGCACCGGCAGGCTGATGTCGATCGCGCGCGTCACGCCTCCATTCTGCGGGCGAGCAGGGCGATCCGGGGCACCGGCGGCATCAGAAACGGACCGGTCGTGATCCGCGCGATCCGATCGAAGCCGGCGGTCGACAGCGCCTGGCGGAGAGCATCCTCGTCGCGCAGCAGGAAGGGCGGGGGCAGGCCGGAAAGCCGCGCGCTCCAGAAGAGGGGAGCCGACAGCGGGCTGCGCGCGAACTCCCAGAGCAGGAAACGCCCGTCGGGGCGCAGCACCCGCGCCATCTCCCCCAGCGCCGTGGCCAGGGCGGCGTCGTCCAGGTGCTTGAGGACATGGGAGCTGATCGCCACGTCGAAGCTGGCGCTGGGGAACGGGAGGCGGTCGGCCCCCGCCGCCTGGAGCACGATCCGATTCTCCATGCCGGCGCGGCGCACCTCGGATCGCCCGAGCTCGATGATCGCCGGCGAGACGTCCACGCCCACCGGCGGCTGGTCGAACACGATCCGCTCCGCCAGCGCGATCAGCAGGTTGCCGATGCCGCAGCCCAGGTCGAGGACCCGGTCCCGCGGGCCGATCCGGGCGGCCGCGAGGATGCGGCGGTAGGGAGTGTTGATGACCCACAGGCCGCGGCGCGAGAAGAGGAAGCGCATGGCGACCCCGCGCGGCCCGCGGATGAACCATTCCGCGTAGCGGGCGCCCACCGCCTGCGGATCGATTCGGTCGGTCACCAGGGGGCGATCGTAAGCCAGGCCACGGTCACGATCCCGGCGGCTGGGGCGGCGATCCAGCGCGAGGTCATGCCGGCGTTGAAGGCGAGCCCGGCGCCGATCCCGATCAGAAGGATGAAGGCCGCCAGCCAGGGATTGGCGCGGACGCTGGCCAGCGCCAGCGCCGCCGCACCGCCCAGCAGAAGGACCGCGCCGGCGCGACTCGCGCCTCGCTCTTTCAGGACCACCGCCAGGTTTCGTACACCGGACCGCTCGTCCGGGCCCAGGTCGGGGATCGAATCGGCCAGGTGGATGGCCACGGCCAGGGGCGCCCCGCCCAGGAAGACGATCCAGGCCGGCGGCCCGTAGCCGACCACGCTGGTGACCCAGACCACGAGCAGCGGGAAGGCGAAGGCGAAGGGGAGAAAGCTGAGCGGCGTGGGCTTGAGCCAGAGGTCGTAGGCGAAGCCGGCCACGATCCCCAGCGCGAGCAGGAGCGTGGCCTCCGGGCCGTCGCCGGCCGCCCAGGTGGAGGCCAGCGCCGCGACCGCGAGCGCGCCGGCCAGGGCGAGGGCCGCGCCGGGCCTGAGGACGCCGATCTCGAGCGCGCGCCGGCGGCCGGCCCTGGCATCCAGCGCACGGTCGGCCCAGTCGTTGAGGACGGAGATCGCGAGCTGGGCCAGGAGCATCGGGACCGCCACCGACCAGAGGACCGCCGGCGCGTAGGCGAGCGGCACCCGCAGCGCGAAGGTGACAGCGACCGCGGCCAGGGTGGTCGCGATCGACGGCCCGGGATGGAACAGCTCGAGCAGCGCGAGCCCGCGCCGGCTAGATCCGTTCGAGGAACGTACCCGCGCCGATGCGCCTCCGGCGGCTCCGCGGCGCGCTCGCGCAAAATTCCAACGGCGCTCGCATGCGTTGCACCTCGCCGCCTCCGGTGCCGGCGCTTGCGCGCGAAAGCGCGGCTCGCCCTGCGGGCTCGCTAGATCCTTTCAAAATTGCGCTTCAGCTCCCAGTCGGTCACCACGCCGTCGAAGGCTTTCAGCTCCAACCTCGCGGCGTGAAGATAGTGTTCGACCACCTCCTCGCCCAGGAGCTCACGGGCGACCCGGCTGCCGTCGAGAGCCTGGATGGCCTCGGTCAGGTTCTGCGGCACTCGCGGCAGTTCTTTGGCCGAGTAGGCGTCGCCGCGGAACTCCGGCGGCAGGTCGAGGCGGTGCTCGATGCCGTAGAGCCCGGCGGCGATCGTGGCCGCGAAGGCGAGATAGGGGTTGGCGTCGGCGCCCGGGATGCGGCACTCGACCCGCAGGCCGGGCCCGTGGCCGACGATGCGAAAGCCGCTGGTGCGGTTGTCGTAGCTCCAGACCACCGAGGTGGGGGCGAAGGAGGTGGCCTGGTAGCGCTTGTAGGAATTCACGTAGGGGGCGAAGAAGAGCGAGAACTCGCGGGCCAGGGCGAGCAGCCCCGCCAGGTAGTGCTTGAACAGCGGCGACATGCCGTGGTCGGTGCGGGCGTCGGTATGGAAGAGGGCATGGTCCGTCTTGAGGTCCCAGAGCGAGGAGTGCAGGTGGAAGGAGCTGCCCGCCTGGCTCATGGACCACTTGGCCATGAAGGTGACGGCCAGCTGGTTGAGAGCCGCGATCTCCTTGACCCCGTTCTTGTAGATCACGTGCCGGTCCGCCATCTCCAGGGCGTCGGCGTAGCGGAGGTTGATCTCCTGCTGCCCGTGGCCCCACTCGCCCTTGCTGTTCTCGACCGGGACTCCGGCGCCCTCCATCCCGTTGCGCACCTGGCGCAGGAACCACTCCGCCTTGGTGCCCTGCAGGATGTGGTAGTCCTCGATGTAACGCCCGAACGGCTCCAGCCCCTGGTATCCCTTGGCGGCCGCCTGCTCGAAGGTATCGCGGAAGAGGAAGAACTCCAGCTCGGAGGCGGTCTTCGATTCGTAGCCCAGGGCCTGTGCCCGCTCCACCTGGCGGCGCAGCACCTGGCGGGGGGCGATCCCAACCGGCCTTCCGTCCATCGTCTCCACGTCGCACAGGACCAGGGCCGTCTTCTCCAGCCAGGGGATGCGCCGCAGAGTCCGCAGGTCGGGACGCCCGTGCATGTCGCCGTAGCCGGAGCCCCAGCCGGTGAAGGAGAAGCCGGGGAGCGGCTCGTTGTCGACGTCCATGGCCAGCAGGTAGTCGCAGGCGTGCAGGCCCTCGTCCACGTGGTCCAGGAAATAGGCTCCGGTCAGCCGCTTGCCCATCAAGCGGCCCTGCAGGTCGGTGAGGGCGACGATCACCGTGTCCACCTCGCCTCCGTTGATCTGGCGGACCAGGTCTTCCAGGGTCAGGGTTACCCGGCCGGCCCGCTCAGTCAAGGCTGACGAAGACATTCTTGACCTCCGTGTAGAGCTGGATGGCGTGCATCCCCAGCTCGCGGCCGATCCCGCTCCGCTTGTAGCCGCCGAAAGGCGCCTCCTGGTGGACGCTCTTGCTGCTGTTGATGCTGATCACGCCGGTGCGCACGGCGCGCGCCACCCGCAGCGCCCGCCCGATGTCGCGGGTCCAGAGCGAGCCGGAGAGCCCGTAGGGCGTGTCGTTGACCATGGGCAGCAGGTCGGCCTCGTCGTCGAAGGGGATGATGGCCAGCACCGGTCCGAAGATCTCCTCCCGCGCGATCCGCATCCGGTTGTCGGCCCGGCCGAAGACCGCGGGCTCGAGATAGCTCCCCTGGGCCAGGGCCCCGCCCGGGCGTGAGCCGCCGGTGAGCAGCTGGGCGCCCTCCTGCCGGCCGGCCTGGAGATATCCTTCGACCCGCTCCCGCTGCTGGAGGGAGATCAGCGGACCCATCTCCGTCGCCTCGTCGAGAGGATCCCCCAGCCGCAGCCGCCGGGTCCTCGCCGCAACCCGGTCGCTGAACTCGGCGGCCACCGGCCGCTGGACGAAGGCTCGGGTGCGCGCGCAGCAGTCCTGGCCCGCGTTGCCGAAGACGCTCGAGACCGCGTTCTCCACGGCTCGCTCCAGGTCCGCGTCGGCGAAGACGATGTTGGGCGACTTCCCGCCCAGCTCGAGCGAGACCCTGGTGATGTTGGGCGCCGCCTGGCGCAGGATGGCGGTCCCGGTGGCGGTCTCTCCGGTGAAGGCGATCTTGTCCACTCCGGGATGGCCGGCCAGAGCGCTGCCGGTCGACGCGCCCGGGCCGGTGATCACGTTGAGCACGCCCGGGGGCAGGCCGGCGGCGAGCGCGATCTTGCCCAGCTCGAGGGCGGTCAGCGGCGTGTAGCTGGCCGGCTTGAGGATGGCTGCGTTTCCAGCCGCGAGTGCGGGCGCGACCTTCCAGGCGGCGATGGCGAGCGGGAAGTTCCAGGGGACGATCAGGGCCACCACTCCGACCGGCTCGCGCAGGGTGAAGTCCAGCCCCGGCGCCGTGACCGGAATCGTCTCTCCGAAGATCCTGGTCGCCGCGCCCGCGTAGTACTCGAAGCACTGCGCCGCACCCAGGACCTCGTCCCGCGCGTCCCGGATCGGCTTGCCGGCGTTGCGGGCCTCGAGGCTGGCCAGCTCCTCGACCCGGTGGCGGATTCCGGCGGCGATGCCGGCCAGCACCCGGCCCCTGGCGCTCGCCGCCACTCCGCTCCAGCGTGCGTCGTCGAAGGCCCGGCGCGCCGCCTCGACGGCGCGGTCGACGTCCCCGGGCGAGGCCCTGGCCACGGTGGCCATCCGCTCGCCGGTGGCGGGTTCGAAGACTTCCAGGACCGCCTCCGACTCGGCGTCGCGCCACGATCCGTCGATCAGAAGGCGGGTGGGTGAGTCGATCAGGGTGCTCATCATCAGGGTCGGCGCTCCTCAGAAATAGTTGACGCTGATCCCGCCGTCGACCACCAGGGCCGCCCCGTTGGTCCAGGTCGACTCGTCCGAGGCGAGGTAGACGCTCAGGCTGACGACGTCCTCCGGCTGTCCGAAGCGGCCCATCGGGACGCGGCTCAGCCGCACCCGCCGCTTATTCTCGTCCTTCAGGAGGTCCCGCAACAGGGGAGTCTCGATCGGCCCCGGACAGATGGCGTTGGCGCGCACGCCTTGGGGCCCGAACTGTACCGCCAGGGATCGAGTCAGGGAGACGACCGCGCCCTTGCTCGCGGTGTAAGCGTCCTGGGGGACGGTGCAGCCCATCAGGGCCACGAAGGAGGCGATGTTGATCACCGACCCGCCTCCGGCGCGGATCAGCTCGGGGATGCCGTGCTTGCAGCAGAACGCGACCCCCTTGACATTGATCGCCATGGTGCGATCCCAGACCGCCTCGTCCATGGTGAGGACTGACTCGTCCGCCTGGTCGAAGATGCCGGCGTTGTTGTAGAGGACGGTCAGCCGGCCGAAACGATCCACGGCGGTTGAGACCATGCGGGCGACGTCGGCTTCCCGGGTGACGTCGGCGGCCACCGCGACCGCGCGCTCTCCCAGGTCCGCCACCGTCTCCCGGGCGGCCGCTTCCTTCAGGTCACAGGCGACCACCAGCGCGCCCTCGTCGACAAATGCGCGCGCCGCCAGCCTTCCCATCCCGCTCCCCGCGCCGGTGATCAGGGCCACCTTGCCGTCGAGCCGTCCCATCATCCCCTCCCCGTCCTCAAAACGGAGCGGGCCCAAAGGCCCGCTCCCCAACCGTGTGCCGTCGATATCGGGCGATCAGCCGGCCGTCCCGACCTCCACCAGGTCGCGCTCGATCGCGGCCAGCTCCTCCGCCGTTCCCTGCACCTTCGGCCCCTTGAACCAGTTGCGGGCCGAGATCAGCCACCAACCGCCCGCGAAGAGCAGCACCACGGCCACCGCCACCGGGGCGTAGTTGAAGCTGGCGGGTGTGATCGGGCTGACCTGGGGCAGCATGAACAGGACGGTGATGAAGGCGACCCAGGCGATGGCGATGACGCCGATCGGAGCGCTGTACCGGCCGAGCGTCCAGGGTCCCTCACGGAAGCGACCGCCCTGCAACCGGCGCAGCAGGACCGGGATGATGTAGGCGATGTAGAGACCGATGACCGCGATCGAGGTCACAGCGGCATAGGCCGTGGCGTTGAACAGGTAGGGCAGGCCGAGGATGAAGGCCCCGACCGCCGCCAGCCAGATGGAGTTGGTGGGCGTGCGCGTCCGCTTGTTGATCCGATGCCAGAAGGCCGAGGCGGGCAGCGCCCCATCGCGGGAGAAGGCGTAGATCATCCGGGAGTTCGCCGTCACCGACGACATGCCGCAGAAGAACTGGGCTCCGACCACGATGGCGAGCAGGATCAATCCGCCCGTCCGGCCGATGGCGTCGATGAAGATCTGGGCCGGCGGCACGCCGGTCGGCGACGCCAGCTCGGCGTTGTAGTTCTGGATGGCGAAGGTGACGCCCAGCAGCAGCACCCATCCCGCCACCAGCGAAACCACGATCGACATCACGATGCCGCGCGGTGCGGTCCGGGCCGCGTCCTGGGTCTCCTCGGTCATGTGGGCCGACGCGTCGTAGCCGCTGAAGGTGTACTGCGCGAGCAGGAGGCCCAGCAGGAAGACGTAGACGGGGGCGCCGAAGCCGGTGTTATTCACGAACTTGGTGAAGACGAAGGACACCGACTGGTGGTGCGCCGGGATGATGGCCAGCGCTCCGACGATGACCGCGACTCCGACCAGGTGCCACCAGACGCTGATGTCGTTGAGGAGCGCGACCAGCCGGACGCCGAAGGTGTTGAGCAGGCCATGGGCGAACAGGATCACGGCGTAGACCGCGATCACGTAGCCGGGTGACGACGGGTAGCCGAAGAGCAGGTTCAAGAGCGCCGTGACGAAGAAGGCGCCGCCGAAATCGATGCCGGCGGTGACCGCCACCTGGCCCAGCAGGTTGAACCACCCCGTGAACCAGCTCCAGGCCGGGGCGTTGCGCTCGGCCAGCTTGGCCGACCAGTAGTAGAGGCCGCCCGCCGTGGGGAAGCTGGAGCAGATCTCAGCCATCGCCAGGCCGACCAGCGTGACCATGACCCCGACCAGCGGCCAGCCGATGCTCATGACCACGGGGCCGCCCGTATTCATCCCGAAGAGGTACAGGGTGAGGCAGCCGGAGAGGATCGAGATGATGGTGAAGGAGACCGCGAAGTTGGAGAAACCGCTCATCCGCCGGAGCAGCTCCTGCGCGTAGCCGAGTTGATGAAGGCGCTCGACGTCGGAGGATGTGGTCGGTTCGGTCGCGACCGCCATAGGCTTTCCCTTGCTCCTTGCCCCCTCGAATGTGATCTGCCGGCGTATTCGCCCGCGGGGCTCCACCTATTTGACGGGGCGGGCAGGCCTTTGTCAAGGACCTAACGGGCGCGTTGCGGCTCGCGGACGCCGGCACGCGGCCCGCAAGGTCGTCTCGTCCCCGGCGTTGGACAGAGCATGGCGCGATTGATCCGATTGCTCCGCTTGCCTATCCTGGCGGTGGTTGCCGCCGCCTCGCTGGCCCTCACCACCCAGCCTGCCCTGGCCAGGGGGCAGGCGCCGCTCAGCCACCAGCAGGCCCGGCGGCTCCTGGTCCTGGCCGCCCGGCATCATCACCTCAACCCCAACTTCGTGCTCGCCGTCTCCTACTGGGAGAGCGGCTGGAACCAGAAGGCGATCTCGCGCACGGGCGCCGTGGGATTGATGCAGATCGAGCCCTACACGGCGGCCTGGGCCGGCCCCCGATTCCTGCACCACCGCGCCGACCTGCGCAACCCGGTGGACAACGCGGAGCTGGGCGCGGCCCTGCTGCGCGACTACCTGGACCGGCTCCACGATCCCAAGCTGGCGCTGGCCGCCTACTACCAGGGGCTGCGCGGCGTGCAGCTGCACGGCATCTATCCCAGCAGCCGTGCCTACGTCGACGGGATCTGGAGGCTGCGCAACCGCTTCCAGGCCGGCCACTATCCGGCCTGACCCCGGGCTGAGCCCGGCGCGGCAAGTGCTATCGTAGCCTCGGTTTCACCGATGGCCGCCAAGGACACGATCGCCGAGCTGAAGAGGGTGCCGCTCTTCTCCGGACTTGACCGCAAGGAGCTGGAGATGCTGGGCCACCTCCTCAAGGAGCGCCGCTACCAGGCGGGCGCCACCATGGTCGAGGCGGGCTCGGCGGGCCACGGGCTCTACGTCATCATCGAAGGCCGCGCCCTGGTACGCAAGGACGGGCGGACCGTGGCCCGGCTGGGGCCGGGTGACTTCTTCGGCGAGATCGCGGTCCTGGACGACGGCCCCCGCACCGCCGACATCACGGCCGAGGAGGACACGGTCTGCCTGATGCTCGCGGCCTGGGAGGTGCGCCCGATCCTGCAGGAGAACGCCAGCCTGACCTTCAAGATGCTGATGGAGATGGTGAGGCGGCAGCGGGCGGAACGCCCGCGCGTGGTCGACTAGGGGCGCGCCGGGCGCGGCCGCGGGAGCCGCGTCAGCGCAGCAGGAAGTCCTGGGCCATCCAGCCCAGCCCCTGCAGGTGCCACCAGAGGTGGCCGGCGCTGGCATTCGGCCCGGCGTCGAGGGTGACCGCGGTGCCGTCTCCCAGGCAGGCGACGACCCCGCCGTCAAGGGACGCCGATTTGCGCACGTTGGCGCAGTTGCCCGGCACGTGCACCGTATCGCGGCGGCCGATCATCGGCGCCAGCTGCGAGGCGGGCGCGCAGCGGGCCGCGACCGGCTGCCAGGCGCCCCGCTCACGAGAGAGGTAGGCGGCGCAGGCACGGCCGTCGCCCAGGGAGAACTCGACCGCGGCGGCGTTCAGGCCGTGGACCTCGCCGGCGAACTGGAGGCATCGCCCCGGCTGGCACGATCCCGTCGAGAAGCGCACACCCGAAGCCGCCTGCACCGCCGGGACCGCAGCCGCCAGCGCCGACCCGGCGGGGACGGCGGCGGCACTGGTCCTCGACGCCGCCGGATGCGAGCCGTTCGAGGTGCGCGCCGCCGTGGCGCTGAGGACAACGGCCGCCAGCGCGACCATCACCACCGCGCCGGCGGCGAGCAGCGCCCGGGCGCTCGCGGAGAGGGCCGGCGGCCGGGGGACGGGCAGCCGCGGCCGGCCCGTTGCCGGGCGCGGAGCGGACGGCCGCTTGATGCGGGCGCGCGCCTCGCTCGCCAGCCGGCTCAAGGCCGTCCTCGCCGCGCCGATCACGACCTGCAGCCGGCGGCGCACCGCCGCGCCCGCCATCGCCGC
Source organism: Chloroflexota bacterium (assembly GCA_005881425.1). Taxonomy (GTDB): domain Bacteria; phylum Chloroflexota; class Dormibacteria; order CF-121; family CF-121; genus CF-120. The sequence goes on from VBIC01000115.1 coordinate 11,552, forward strand.
CGTCCATCGGAAGGAGACCTGCCAGCGACGATCGGGACCGATGGGGATGGTCTCGCCCTCCCAGTCGAGGTGGCTGCCGCAGCGCGTGCACCAGATGTCGATGGCCACGTTGCGTTCTCCGCAGCGGCGGCACCGAACGGCTGTCCGGCCCCGTCCCGGAGGCCTGCTCCTGATCACGCTCCCATCTAACATGCCAGGCCCGCGGTTGGGCCAGCCGGCATCTCCGCCAGGCGCACTCCGAGGCGCGCGGGCCGGTCCAACGGGCTATCCTCTCGGCCATGGCCGTCCGCACCATCGAGCTCGATCCTCCGCTGGACCTGGCCGCCACGCTGGGCATCCTGCAGCGGGGATTCCGCGACCCTACGATCAAGGTCGGCGCCGGCTCGGTCGCGCGGGCGAGCCGCACGCCATCGGGGGCGGTCGGCGAGCTGCTGCGCCAGGTCGGGACCCGGGTCGAGGTCGAGGCCTGGGGGCCCGGCAGCGCCTGGGCGCTGGAGCACGCGCCCCCACTGCTGGGCTCGCTCGACGACGCCGCCTCCTTCCGCCCCCGCCACGGCCTGATCGCGGAGATCCATCGCCGGCTAACCGGCCTGCGAATCCCGCGGACCGAGTCGGTCTTCGAGGCGCTGGTCCCCACCGTGCTGGAGCAGAAGGTGCCCGGGATCCAGGCCTGGTTCTCCTACCGCCGCCTGGTGGAGGAGGCGGGCGAGCCGGCTCCGGGTCCCCTCGGACTCCGCCTCCCGCCCTCGGCGGAACGGCTGGCGAGCCTCCCCTCCTGGACCTTCCACAGCCTGGGCGTGGAACGCCGCCGGGCCGATACCCTGCGCCGGTCGGCGCTGGTGGCGCGCCGGATCGACGAGACCGCCAGGCTGACCCCGGCCGAGGCGCGTCGACGGCTGCGGACGCTGCCGGGCATCGGCGCCTGGTCGGCGGCCGAGGTCTCCCTGGTGGCGCTGGGGGACGCCGACGCCGTCTCGCTGGGCGACTATCACCTCCCCCACCTGGTTGCCTGGGCCCTGGCCGGAAAGCCGCGAGGCAGCGACGAGCTGATGCTGGAGCTGCTCGAGCCCTATCGCGGCCATCGCGGCCGCGTGCTGCGCCTGCTCCAGCTGGCCGGCATCACCGCCCCCCGCTTCGGTCCGCGCATGCCGCTTCGCTGGATCGCCCGCAGCTGACCAGCCGTGTGCGGCGGCTTGCCGACAGCTGGATCGCGGTGGCGGTCGCGGGCGCCGCCTTCCTGGCGCTGGTGACCGCAGCCACCCTCTACGCCCTGGGCCATCAGCAGCTCAGCGCCGGCAGCCCGGACGTTCTCAGCCGGCCTTCGCAGAGCCCGGCGCCGCCGGCCACGGCCTCACCCATCGCCTCGCCCTCCTCGATGGCGGTCGCCCTGGGCTCACCCGGCCGCCCCGCCACCAGCGCGGAGTTCTCGGCCATGGTCGTCGCCGGCAAGGCGCCGGCGGAGCGCGACCTCGGGCTCCCCGACTGGTCGAGCTGCTCGCCGGCCCAGGCCTGCCTGCGGATTCGCGAGGCTTCGGGGCTTATCGGCGTCGACGCGGGCACGGTTCAGGCGGAGCGGGCCTGCCCGGCTGGATGCGGTGAACAGGGGTGCCTCATCTTCCTCTACAGCGACGCCTCCGGCTGGCACTACGTCGACGCCGGCTGCGCCCAGACGGCCGGCTCACTCCCCGGCCCCGGCGACCAGGTCCGCGTCGTGGGCTGCGCCAACGTCCGCAACCGCCCCGGCCTGGCCAGCGTCATCCTGGACTGCCTGAGCAATGGCACCCGGGTGGACGTCGACAGCGCGCCCGCTTACGTCGAGGGGCGGATCTGGTGGCACCTGCGGGGGCTGGGCTGGATGGCGCACGACTTCCTGCTGGCCCCGAAATCGGGTTAGACCTGTCTACCCTCCGGCGATGGCCGCGACCACGCAGAAGGCCTCAGTGCCCCGCGCCACCGCGTCCGGAAGCGGCTCGTCGGGCGGGTCGTTGGAGAGGTCCTGCTGGAGGGCGAAGAAGCGGATGAAGGCCCGGCGCTGCTGGGTGGCATGGTCCCGGATGGTGCCGCGGAGCATGGGATAGCGGGCCTCCAGGGCATCGAGGACGGCGCGCTGGGTTGCCGTCCCCGCGACCTCGACCTCCACCTCGCCCGAAACCCGGGCCAGGCTGCGCAGCGGCGCCGGCAGCAGCACCCGGATCACGGCAGCGTCTGGACCTCGACCGAGAACACGGCCGGCAGGTTCTCCACGATCGGCTGCCAGCTGTCGCCGGCATCGGCGGACACGTACACCTGGCCGCCGGTCGTCCCGAAGTAGATGCCGCAGGAGTCGAGCGTGTCCACCGCCATGGCGTCGCGCAGCACGTTGACGTAGCAGTCGCGCTGGGGCAGTCCCCTGGTGAGAGGCTCCCACTCGTCGCCGCCGGATCGGCTGCGGTAGACGCGGAGCTTTCCGTCGGGAGGTATGTGATCCGAATCGCTCGTGATCGGAACCACGTAGACGGTCTCCGGCTCGTGGGCGTGGACCTCGATGGGGAAGCCGAAGTCGGTCGGCAGGTTGCCGCTGATCTCGCGCCATGACTCGCCGGCGTCGTCGCTGCGCATGACGTCCCAGTGCTTCTGCATGTAGAGCACGTCCGGTCGCGACGGGTGCATGGCCAGCCGGTGGACGCAGTGGCCGACCTCGGCGGTCGGATTGGGGATGTAGGAGGAGTGCAGGCCGCGATTCACCGGCCGCCAGCTCTTGCCGCTGTCGTCGGTGCGGAAGACACCGGCGGCCGAGATGGCGATGAAGATCCGCTCCGGATTGGTCGGGTCCTGGAGGATGGTGTGCAGGCACATCCCGCCCGCGCCCGGGGCCCAGGTGGGTCCGGTCTCGTGCTGCCGGAGCGCGGCCAGCTCCTTCCAGGTTTGAGCTCCGTCGGTGGACTTGAAGAGCGCCGCGTCCTCGACCCCGGCGTAGACGGTGTCGCGCTCGGTGAGCGAAGGCTCGAGGTGCCAGGCCCGCATGAATTTCCAGGGACGAGGCGTGCCGTCGTACCAGAGGTGCGTCCCCGGCTCACCCTCGTAGGCGAACTCGTTGCCTGCCGGGGCCCAGGTCTTGCCCCCGTCGTCCGAACGCTGGATCAGCTGGCCGAACCAGCCGCGCGACTGGGACGCGTAGAGGCGATCGGGATCCGCGGGCGAGCCCTTGACGTGGTAGACCTCCCAACCGGTGAAGAACGGCTCGCTGACCTCCCATCGCTGACGTTTTCCGTCCGAAGTCAGAATGAAGCCGCCCTTGTGCGTTCCGACCAGCAACCGTACACCGCTCATTCGTGCTTTCCTCCCTGCGCCAATCTGTTCGCTCTCAGTACAGACTGCCGATCATGCCAGAAATCATCGCCGGCTCCGCGAGTCGCCAAATGCCCGGCCGGCGGGTCAGCGGGATTTGCGGGCGGCCATCACCGCCGCCGCCCGCGCTCGCATCGCCGGGTGCAGGCCGTTCATCCAGGGAATCTCGGGCAGGAAGCGCTTGGGGACCTTGGCGACCACGGTGTAGTTGGCGTCGCAGACGTTGGCGATCCGGGAGCGCGCCGCCTGCGACACCAGCTGATAGGTGTCCATGACCGAGAGGCCGGTGTCTTTGGCGATCCACTGCACGATCTGGGTGTGGGCGATGCGGAAGGCGTCCTCCAGGGGACGGTAGGAGCCGGCGACCATGATCGCCTCGTCGCTCTCCAGCCGCGGCCACTCGGCAAAGGTTCCCTTGACCACCTCCACCGTCAGCACGGTGTTCATGGCGCCCTCCACCGCCACCCCGCAGGTCTCGCCCTCCCCCATCGTGTAATGACCGTCGCCCAGCGAGAAGAGGGCGCCCGGGACGTTGACGCCCAGGTAGACGGTGGCGCCGGCTTTCGCCTCGGGCGTGTCCATGTTGCCGCCGAAGCTCTCCGGCACCAGCACGTTGCGGACCTCGAAGGCGGCGGGGGCGACGCCGATGGTGCCGTGAAATGGCTCCAGCGGGAAGCTGGTCCGGAAATCCGAGTCGAGCGCCTGGAAGCGCACGCTGTCAGACGCCCGGTCGACCCGGTAGATCCAGGTCTTCTCGGGCAGGGGATCCTGCAGGGTCTGGGTGTAGTGAGTGCCGGTCAGCGCCCCGAACAGCGGAACCGTGACGCTGGCAGCCCAGTCGCGCGCCGGCTGGACGTCGATCAGGTGGATGGCCAGGGTGTCGCCGGGCTCGGCGCCTTCGACGTAGAAGGGACCCGTCTGGGGATTGACGTAGGGGTACTCGCAGACCTTGCTGAAGAGGTCCCGCTCGGAGCGGATCCGCCCCGCGAAGCAATCCTCGGTGAAGACCTCGATGACCTCGCCGGGCTTGATCCGGGCGAGCGGGTCCGCACCGCCGAAGGTCCAGGCATATTGCTTCTCGCTGGGGACGATGCGCCTGACCTCGATGGTCTCGATCACAGCCCTGCCTCCTCGTCGACCGGCCGCCTCATGGCGACTACAAATATAGGATGTGTTCCATGGCCGCGTGCTCCCACCTCGACCAGATCCGCGACGTCGCTCCCAGCGGCAGCGGCTGCGAGGAGTGCCTCAAGACGGGCGGACGCTGGGTGCACCTGCGCATGTGCCAGAGCTGCGGCCACGTCGGGTGCTGCGACAACTCGCCGGGGAAGCATGCCACGGCGCACTTCCGTCACACCGCCCATCCGCTGATCCGCTCCTTCGAGCCCGGCGAGAGCTGGTTCTGGTGCTTTCCGGAGCAGCTGTTCTTCGAGCTGGAGGGCGCCCGGCCGGCGCCGCACCACCCTTGAGCTGGCGCGATCAGTCCTGGCGCGCCATCACCAGGTCGGGATCCCACCCCGCCAGCCGGGCGCCGGCCTGGTAGAGGCTCTCGCAGAAGTCGAGGATCGCCTCTCTGGGCGAGCCGGCCCGGCGGACCTCGTCGTAGGGAAGCAGGAATTCGCCCACCGACTCATCCCATCGCGCCGCCGGCGGACGCAGCCGCTCCCGCTCCATCCCCTCCGGTTTGGGATACCCATAGCCGAACAGGGCCGGCAGGGGCATGCCCGCCTGGCCGGGCCAGAAACCGACGCAGATCTGCTCCGCGTCGCCGCCCAGCCTTCGGATGATCCCGGCCCCCGCCGGCGGCTCCACCGGCCGGCCGGAGTAGCGGCTGAGCGCCAGGTCGAAGGTGCCCCAGAAGAAGCTGACCAGCGAGGTCCGGCCGCGATAACGCGAACGGTGCTCTTTCAGCACCAGGTCGATCGAGGACAGCACCCGGAAGAAGCGGGTCGCCCAGAGGGGATCGTAGGCGGAATGCGCCTGGTCGTCGGGGAAGGGGATGGGGTCAGGCACCTCCGACGGCCTGGCTGAGATGGTGACGGCGATCCCCAGGCTCCGCAGGGCCGCCATGAAGTCGCGATAGAAGGCCGCCACCGGCCGCGCGGTCAGGGCTACTCGCTCGCGGGCCCCGGCGGATGTCAGGAGCAGCACCTGGTGCTCGATCAGGTCGACCTGGACCTCGAGGGAGGAGCCCTGGGCCGGCATCGGGGTCGTGGTCAGGCCGCGGGCGGTCAGGTAGAGAGGGACGTTGGCCCACTGCGGCTCGAAGGGTGTGAGGGCGAGCCGGAGCTTGCCCACCACCTGGAGCTCCATGTGGAGGGTGTCCTTGGTGTCGCGCCAGGCGTCGTAGGGCAGCTCGGGCCAGGCCTCGGCAAGGGTGGCGACCGGGCCCTGCAGACTCACCCGCTCACTCTACGACCCTTTGACGCTGGCCAGCTCCCGGGTCTTCAGCTCCTGCATCCGCTTTCCCAGGTCCTCCAGCTCCTGCTCGGAGAGGATCTCCTTCTTCACCCTGGGGAAGAGCTCGGTCTCCTCCTCCTTGACGTGATGCTGGACGTCCTCCATGAGCACGGTCAGGCCGCCGATCCAGTTCTCGGTCGACTTGTCCGCCTGGTCCAGGTCGGCCAGCACCATCTTGACCTGTTTGTGCTCCTCGAACGACTCGACCACCAGCTCATGCGCCACCTTGGCGTCGAGCACCGCCGGATAGAAGAGCTTCTCCTCGATCTCGGTGTGGACCGTGAGCTCGGTCTTGATCTCCGTGAACAGGCGCTCCCGGTCCGCCGCATCCTTCTTGTCCTTGATCTGCGCGAACAGCTTCTCCACCTTGCGGTGGTCGTCCTTCAATAGCGAGATGGCGTCCATCATTCCTCCCCGTCCACGGCGCCGGCCCGCGGCTCTCGGTTGATACGCTCGCAAATACTTGATAGTAGTAATATCAGGTTTGGCGCGGGGAGAGCAAGCGCGGGTGTGGCGAAGCGGAATCGACGCCGCTAGCGGGGAGGCCGCACGGCGGTCAGGGGGCCCGCATCGGCCACACGATCGGTCGCCTCGATGGTCAGCTCGAGGCGGCTCAGCAGCTGCCGGTACTCGCCCATCAGCTCCCGTGTCCGTTCCCGGACCCGTCGATAGTCGCTGATCGGCTGCTGGCCGGACGCGGTCAGCTGGAGGAAGGGGCGCAGCATGTCGACCAGGACCTGGGTCTTGGTGGCCATGACCTTGAGCACCTCCGACTGGACGGCGGGCGATGCTCCCTGCAGGAAGTCGGCGTAGCCCTGCAGCGTGGAGAGGCTGCTCCGGATCCTGAGCGCCATGGCCGCGGCCCCCGCCGGATCCGAAGCCGCGGCCAGGGTGGGGAGAGCGATCACGTTGTCCTGGCCTTCCCGCTCCTCTTCAGTCACGGCGTGAACACCAGCCCGTAGCCGCGCCTTGGCTCGCTGACGACGCGGCAGGGCGCGCCGGCCGTGGAAAGACGGCGCCTGAGGCGCACGATGTAGGTCCGCAGCTGCTCGGCGGAGAGCTCGGGAGTGCCCCAGGCCAGGGTGATGAGCTGGGTGGCGGAATAGAACCTGCCGGGACGCCGGGCGAGGAAGGCGAGCAGCTCCACCTCCCGCCGGGTCAGGGGCAGTCGCTGCCGTCCGTAGGTCAGCGAGCGGCCGGCGACGTCCAGGTCGAGCCCGGCGAGCTGCCAGAGCCGCCGCTCCCAGAACTCGAGCCGCGAACGCAGCCGGTGCAGGTGCCGCTCCATCGCCGCGGCGTCGCCGCGGGCTTCGCTGCGCCCTGCGGCCTCCACCTGCTGGCTGGTGATACGGGCCAGGGTCCTTTCCGCGAAGATGACCAGCTCGCGATAGACCGTGGTCCACTGGCGGGCGTCTTCAGGATCGCTGGTATCGGGCAGCTCCCCCGGGATCAGCTCTAGCTCATCGGGAGGGCGGCTCGCCTCTAGGAGCTGCGCCATCTCCCTCATGGTACGCCTGCCCAGGCGAAGCCGCGAGCCGCGTAAGAGGCACGCAGGAGCGCGATGTAGGATGATCCCGGGGAGGAGGGCAGGTGGCCAGGTACGTCGATCAATCGCCGGAGCGCGACGGCTTCGAGCTGCCTTCCGCAGGGCCGTTTCCTCACGCGGCATACGACGTGGTCGCGTTCGCCTCGTCAGCGGGCGGACTGGCTGCCCTGGGGCGGGTTCTCGGCCCCCTACCCGACGACTTTCCGGCGGCGATCGTGGTGGTGCAGCATCTCGATCCACGGCATCGCAGCCTGATGGCCGACATCCTCCGCCGGCGTACCGGACTGTCAGTGGTGCAGGCCGCCGAAGGCGATCGGCTCGGCCCGGGAGCGGTCTACATCGCGCCGCCGGACCGGCACCTGCTGGTCAATCCCGACGGCACTCTCTCTCTGTCGCAGTCGGAGCTGGTCCATTTCGTTAGGCCCAGCGCGGACCTGCTCTTCGAATCTGTGGCCGCGAGCTACAAGGACCGCAGCATCGCCGTGGTCCTGACCGGGACCGGCAGTGATGGCTCGATGGGAGTCGCGGCGATCAAGAAGATGGGCGGCACGGTGATCGCCCAGGACGCCGAGTCCTCCGAGTTCTTCGGCATGCCGTCCGCGGCCATCAAGTCGGGCCATGCCGACTTCATCCTGCCCCTCGACGAGATCGCGTCCGCGCTCACCACCCTGGTCATGAAGCGAGAGGTCGGATGACCAGCGATCCGCAGGATCCCGATCTGGTCCGGCTTCTGGAATACCTGCGGGAGAGCCGCGGCTTCGACTTCAGCGGCTACAAGCGGACCACCCTGCTGCGCCGGATCGGGAAGCGCATGGCTCAGGCCGGCATCCAGGACTTCGCCGCCTACCTCGACCACCTGCAGGTCCATCCTCAGGAGTTTCCAGCCCTCTTCAACACCGTCCTGATCAACGTCACTCGTTATTTCCGCGATGCGGCCGCCTGGGAGTACCTGCGCCAGGAGATCATTCCCCGGATCGTCGCGGGCAAGGAACGCTATGAGCCGATCCGGGTCTGGAGCGCCGGCGTGGCTTCAGGCGAAGAGGCGTACAGCGCGGCCATCCTGCTCTGCGAAGCGCTCGGCGTCTCCGAGTATCGGGACCGGGTCAAGATCTACGCCACCGACGTCGACGAGGAGGCGCTGACACAGGCTCGCCAGGGGCGGGGCCAGGCCAAGGACCTGGAGGAGGTCCCCGAAGCGCTGCGAGACCGCTATTTCGAACGGGAGGGCAACCAGTACACCTTTCGCAACGAGCTGCGGCGGTCGGTGATCTTCGGCCGGCACGACCTGGTGCAGGACGCGCCGATCTCCCGCATCGACCTGCTCATCTGCCGCAACACCCTGATGTACTTCGAAGCTGAGACACAGGCCAAGATCCTGGTGCGGCTGCATTACGCTCTAAACGACCAGGGGTTCCTCTTCCTCGGCAAAGCCGAGATGCTGCTCAGCCGCGACGACCTCTTCACGCCCCTGGACCTGAAACAGCGAGTCTTCAGCAAGATCCCCAGGGTCGGCCTGCGGGATCGGCTGGTGGTGCTGGCCCAGGCCAGCGGCCTGGAGCCTGGCGACCGTGCGGCATCCACGGCCCGGCTCCGCGAGATCATGTCCGACGCGCTTCCGGTCGCTTACCTGGTGGTCGACAGCGGTGGTGTGATCACGGTCATGAACGAGCGGACGCGGATCCTTTTCGGGCTGGTGCCCAACGACCTCGGGCGTCCCATCCAGGACCTGGAGATCTCCTACCGGCCCACCGATCTCCGTTCGATGATCGACCAGGCGGTGCACGAGCGCCGCCCCGTCGAAGCCCGCGACGTCGTACGTCACCTGCCCAACGGGGAGAGCCAGTATTTCCACGTCATCGTGGCGCCACTCCTCGACCGAGACGGCGCGCAGCTCGGCGCCAGCATCTCCTTCGCTGACGTGACCAGCACCAACGTGCTTCAGCGCGAGCTGGAACGTTCCAGGCAGGAGCTGGAGACCGCCTCCGAGGAGCTGCACTCCACCAACGAGGAGCTGGAGACCACCAACGAGGAGCTGCAGTCGACCGTAGAGGAGCTGGAGACGACCAACGAGGAGCTGCAATCGAGCAATGAAGAGCTCGAGACCATGAACGAGGAACTGGAGTCGACGAACACCGAACTTCAGGCAATCAACACCGAGCTGCAGCAGCGCAGCATCCAGCTGGACCAGATCAACGCCTTCATGCAGCAGATCATGGCCAACTTCGAGATGGGTGTCGCGGTGCTGGACAAGGAGCTGCGGGTCCAGTTCTGGAATCGCAAGGACCTGTGGGGCGTCCGAGCCGGCGAGACGGTCGGCCACGCGCTTCTCGACCTGGACATCGGTCTTCCAGTCGCGGAGCTGGTCGAACCCATCCAGAAAGCGCTGAACGGCCCTGATGGCAACGTGTCGCTGAGCCTTCGAGCCACCAACCGACGGGGGAAGCGATTCATCTGCCGGGTCCAGTGCACGGCGATGGCGTCGGCTGAGGGCGCCCCGAGCGTGATCGTGATGATGGAAGCGCTGGCGCCGACTCGAGGTGACTAGCCTGCCGCTCGATCCCGGACCTCATGCGGGGTTCGGGAAAGGAGCAGCGCCTCCATCTGAGAGGCGTGGTGACTGGAGTCCTCCGCCCTATCCTCGAAGCGGGCCGCGCTGTTAGCATCCCCCCGCTTCTGCGCCTTGTGGGCCAGGTGCAGCGCCAGCGAAGCCTGCTCCCGAAGCGCCCGCAGGCCCGCCCAGAGAGACGATTCCAGGCTTGCGGAGTGGGCATCGAGCAGGCTCTCGGCCGAGTAGGCATGGCCGACCCGGCAGCGGAAATCCGCTGATTCGTCGTCGGTCGGCGCCCAGAGCACGCCATGGCAGTCCGGACAGGCGATGCCCGAGGGAGTGCCGGGGGCGTCTTCAGCCCCGACCGGCGCCTCGCCGCCATTCGGACTGACCGCCTCGAGCTTCCCGTTCATGATCCCCTGGGCACCTGCTGGCCGCGAGACCGATCCGACGTGGCTGACGATCAGGCTGGCGATGCCGGCCAGGCCGGCCACGTGCTGGGGCTCGGCGTTCTCGATCGCGTTGCGCGGCATCTGGGAGAAGAGAGCCTCCGCCGGATCCTGCACGATCGCGGTGCCTCCCTGGTGGCGGACCAGGCGCAGCCCGGTGCTGCCGTCGTCCAGAGTTCCCGAGAGGACGACGGCGATCACCCGCTCGCCGTAGCTGCGGGCCGCGCTGCGGAACAGGGGGTCGATCGCAGGCCGGTGGCCGCTCTCCTTGGGACCGCTGCTGAGCCGGACGCGACCCGGTTCCACCAGGAGGTGGCAGTCGGGCGGGGCCACGTAGATCCGGTCGCAGAGGATGGGCTCGCCCTCGATCGCGACCCTGGCGTCCATCCTGGAGCGCCGGCTCAAGACCTCGGGGAGGAGGCTCTCGGCGACCGGGAAGGTGTGGATCACCACCAGGAAGGCGGC
>VBIC01000189.1 GCA_005881425.1 Chloroflexota bacterium
GTTGTTCTCCCAGAGCGTGTCGTCGCCGTCGACGATCAGCACCTGCCCAACTCTCAATTGCCTACCCATCTCGGTGCAGCAGCGCGAGCAGGGCCAGGAACTCGTGGATCAGCGTCCCGGCGACCAGCGAGGTGACCTCGCCGTGGTCGTAGGTCGGGATCACCTCGACCAGGTCGAAGCCTTTGAAGTCCAGCCCGCGCAGGCCGCGCACCAGGCGCAGCGCGTCCCTCGTGCTCGGCCCGCCTACCTCCGGTGTCCCGGTTCCGGGAGCGAAGGCCGGGTCAATGAAGTCGATGTCGAAGGTCAGGAACACCGGTCCGCCGCCGATCCGCTCCCGCACCTCGGGCAGGACGTCGTCGACTCCCCGCCGGAGCAGCTCCTCGGTCGGGATCAGGCGCAGGCCGAGCGAGCTGGCGCCGGCCCGGTCCTGGGGTCCGTAGAGGCCGCCGCGGATCCCGATCTGCACCGCGCGCCCGACGTCGATCAGGCCCTCCTCGATGGCCCGCTTGCACCAGGTCCCGTGCGTGTATCGCTCACCCCAATAGTCTTCCCAGGTGTCGGTGTGCGAGTCGAAGTCGATCAGCCCGACGGGTCCGTAGCGCGCTGCCACCGCCCGCAGCTCTCCCAGAGTGATGCCATGGTCGCCGCCGATCGCCAGCGGAACCGCACCCGCATCGAGGATCGGCCCCATGCCCTCTACGGTCGCCGCGTAGCTGGCCTGGATATTGCCCGGGACGACCGCCAGGTCTCCGAAATCCACGACCGAGAGCTGGTCGAAGATCTCGATCCCGTGCTCGGGGTGATAGGGCCGCAGCAGCCTGGAGGCCTCCCGGACGGCGGCCGGACCGAAGCGCCCTCCCACCCGGTAGGTGACCCCGGTGTCGAAGGGGATCCCGACCACCGCGGCGTCCACGCCTGTGAGGTCGCGCAGGTGCGGCAGCCGCATGAAGGTCCCGATACCGGTGAAGCGCGGCGACTTCATGGCGTCCACCGGTCGGTGGCGCGCCGGGCTGAGATCCTTCATGGCATGCCTGGACAGCCTATCCCCTTCGTCAGTCACCCGCCGAAGCTCGCCAGCTCCGATTCGACGGCGCGCAGGCTCTCCTCGTGGATGTACGCCGTCACCTGCTTGCGGATCGCCGTGAAGGCGTCGCTGGCCAGCGTGGCGAAGGTGCGCGGCCGCGGGATCTCGACCGCGACCGTGTTCCGGATCCGGCCCGGCCGGGTGGTCATGACGTAGACGACGTCGGCCAGGAAGACCGCCTCGTCGATGTCGTGGGTGACGAACAGGACCGTCTTGCGGTAGCGCTGCCAGAGGTCGGTCAGCAGCTCCTGCATGATCTGCCGGGTCAGCGCGTCGAGCGCGCCGAACGGCTCGTCCATGAGCAGGACCTGCGGGTCGTTGGCCAGGGCGCGCGCGATCGCGACCCGCTGCTTCATGCCTCCCGAAAGGGCCATCGGGTAGGAGTCTGCGAACCCGTCCAGCTTCATCAGATCGATCAGCTCGCGGGAGATCTTTTCCCGTTCGGCCTTCGGCAGGCGCTTGATCTCGAGACCGAACTCGATGTTGCGGCGAACCGAGAGCCAGGGGTACAGCGAGTACGACTGGAAGACCATGCCGCGGTCGGCTCCCGGCTCACTCTCCGGCTTCCCGTCGATCAAGACCTCGCCCTCGCTCGGTTGGATCAGGC
>VBIC01000142.1 GCA_005881425.1 Chloroflexota bacterium
GCCATCGGGACGGCCGCCGATCCGGGACAAGGCTCGCAGGTCCTCCAGGAAGCGTTCGGCGTCGACGCCGGCGCTCAAGAGAGGCCCAGCCTCGGGTCGAACGGCGCGCAGGGCAGATAGCGGCCGCGGCCGGGCTGGGCGCAGACCTGAGCCTGGTCGTAGACGATCTCCCCCCGCGCGATCGTGGTCTTGACCTTCCCCACCAGCTCCATACCCTCGTAGGGCGAGAAACCGGCCCGGCTGTGCAGCTCGCCGGCTGTAAGCGTCCGCCGCGGCCCGGGATCGAAGAGGACCAGGTCGGCGTCGAAGCCCGGCGCCAGGTCGCCCTTGCGCCCCCAGAGGCCGAAGACCCGGGCCGGATTGGCGCAGAGGACGCGCACCAGGGTTGCCAGGTCGATCCGGCCGCCGGCCACGCCCAGCGAGTAGAGCACCAGGAGGCTGGTCTCGACGCCGGGGACGCCGGGGCTGACCTTGCGGAAGTCGTCGACGCCCAGGCGCGCGGAGAGCGCGAATCCGCAATGATCGCTGCCCACCGTGTGGATCGAACCATCGCCAAGCCGCTGCCAGAGGCCGTCGACCAGGCTTCGATCCCGCAGCGGAGGCGTCATCAAAAAACGCGCCGCGTCGGGACCCGCGTAGACGCTGTCGTCCAGAGCCAGGAAGTGAGGGCAGGTCTCGGCCAGCGCCCTGACGCCCTGGGCCCTGGCCTCGCGGACCAGGTCGACAGAACCAGGCGCCGAGAGATGGACCAGGTAGACGGGGCTCCCGCTGAAGCGGCTGAATGTCAGGGCGCGCCCGACGGCCTCGGTCTCGGCGATCGCCGGGCGTGAGGCGCCGTGGAAAGCGAGCGAGGTCTGGCCGGCGGCCTCCAGGTCGCGGCGCTTCCCATCCAGGATGGCGTCGTTCTCGGCATGGACCTGCACCAGCAGGCCGGCCCGGGCCGCGCCTTCCATCAGGCGGTACCAGGTCCAGTCGTCCATGTAGAAGATGTCGTCGCGATAGGTGGTGTAGATCTTGGCGCTGGTCACTCCGGCGCTCACCAGGGCCCGCAGGTCGTCCTCCCATCCCGGGTAGAGCCGGTTGACGTTGAGATGGACGCCGTAGTCGATCACGGTCTGGCCGTCGATCAGCCGCCGCCTCGAAGCCAGCGTCTCCAGGAAGCGCTCGCCCGGACGCTGAGGGGCGAAGTCCAGATAGGTGGTGACCCCGCCCGCGGCGGCGGAGCGGGAGGCGCTGGCGAAGTCGTCAGCGGTGCGTACGCCGCCGGCGTCGAGCAGGAAGTGGGTATGGGGGTCGACCACGCCGGGGAGGACCAGCAGGCCGCCGGCGTCGATCACCCGCTCGCCGCCCGCACGGATGTCCGGGCGCACCTCTTCGATCCGCTCGCCCGCGACCAGGACGTCGGCGCGCCGCTCCCCGGCGGCGCCGACCACTGTCCCACCCTTGATCAGCATCTGCGTCGCACGAAAAAGCCGGCGTCCCTCCTCGGGCGCCGGCTTCCCCTCCCTTGCCTCACGGCGGGATGGAAACCGCAGCCTCCCTTCCCCATCAGCCGCATCGACATGCTAGGCTGCCGGATCGCGTTCGTCAAGCCGCGGCGGGCTTGCTCACCTGTCCCCGGCGCTCACCCCGCTTCAGGATGAGTTCGAGGAGGCGCTCTCGGTTGAACTCGCCCTTGTAGATCACGGCTTCGACGCGCCCATCGAGGCGCGCCAGGTCATCTTTGCGCAGCCGTCTCGCCGTGTAGACGAGGACCGGCGTCCGCGCCGTGGCGGGCGCCTGGCGCAGCGCCTCGATGGTGGCGAAGCCGTCACCCTTGGGGAGCGTCAGGTCGAGGATGAACAGGTCCGGCTGGTGTTGCCGGGCCACGTCGATGCCCTCCTCACCGGTCTCGGCGGTCAGCAGCTTGATCGCAAATGGTTTGAAGAGCGCCCTGACCAGGCGCACGTGCCGGGGATCGTCGTCGACCAGGATCACCGTCCCCGGCATCTTGCGGGCGCTCCGGTAGTCGGCGACCAGGTCGTGCCGGACCAGGACCTGGAGCAGCTGCTGGCGGTCGACGGGCTTGCGCAGGATCGGCTGCGACAGATCGGCGGCGACCTCCGCGTGTTCGTCCGCCGACATCAGTACGATCGGGATGTCACGGGTCCTGGCCTCACGCTTCAGGTCCTGCACCAGCCCCAGCGCGCCCTTCGGCGGCACGGCGGCGTCGACCAGCACGATGATCGGCTGGGCGTGCAGGGCCTGCTGCACGGCGGCTGCGGCGTCGCCGCTGACGAGAACGTCGTATCCGGCCCGCGTCAGCAGCGGTTCGAGCTTGGACCAGGTCGCCGTGTCCGGATCGGCGACCACGATCGAGGGCGTCTTTCGTGCCGGTCTTCGGGGTGCGGCGCCAGCCTGATCTCCCGCGTCCTCAGCGTCGATGGCCGCAAACACCCCACCGAGGTCCTTGACGAGCCCCAGGGCGCTGTCGTGGATGAGCCGGAGGAACTCCAGTCGCTCTTCGGCCGTGATGGCGTTCGTTGCCTCCTGGGCCAGCAGCTCGGAGAAGCCGGTGATCGCGTTCAGCTGCGAGCGCAGGGCGTGCACCAGCTCGGGCGGGATCGATGCACCGGCTCGCTCTCCAGCTTGCCTCAGCTCAACCTCGAGCTCTGTCTTCTCCTTCTGCCAGGACTGACGGAGTTCCTCGATCGTCTTCTCCCGGTTGCGATCCCGGTCCTGGTTGCGGGCCAGCGCTTCCAGTGCCCCGGTCAGTTCCTGATTCAGCTGCTGGATCTCGGTCACCGTGGCCTGGCGTCGGGTAGCGGCCTCGCGGTTCTGCTTGCTGGTCTGTGCCAACAGCTCTTCGAAGCGCCCCTGCGCGTCCGTCGCCGCCTTGAGCTGCTCTTCGCGCTCCGCCGCCCATTGCATCTGATAGCCGTGGTAGGTCTCGAGGTCTGCCAGGGCGGCGGTCAGCTGGCTCTTGAGCTTGCCCATCTCCCGCTCGTGCGCGTCCTGATCGGCCCGCATGCGGTCGTGCTCGGTGGCCAGCCGTTGGCGTTCCGCCGCCCATTCCAGCTGACCCGCTTGGAACCCTTCCAGCTGGTTCACGAGTGTGTCGAGGGCGAGCCGCGCCTGCTCGAGGCTGGCCTCCCTGGCTCTCAGCCTCTCCTCGAGATCGGCGCGCTGCGCTTTCAGCCTGGCCTCAAGCTGCTGACGCTCGGCGTTGAGATGCTGGAGCTCCTCCTCGAACCGGGCCTCCGCCGACGCCAGGGCCCGGTCGCGCTGCTCCAGCTCCCCAAGATGGCGCTCGCGTTCGTCAGACTGCTGCCGCTCGACCTCGCGGAGCCGCCCCAGCTCCGGCTGGAGCGACTCCAGCCGCTCGTGCAGCCCTCGAAGCTCGGTCAGGCGGTCGGCCACCTCGGCTGAAACCTGGATTTCGAGCGCCTCGAACCCACGCAGGAAGGTCCGACCTTGTTCGAGTAGTTCGGCGAAAGACGCGGCTTGGGGCTGGTCCTCGGGCACGGGCGTATAACGGTCGAGGCCGCCCGCACCGGCGCCTTCGCCGTCAAGGCTGGACCTGATGCACCGCCTATGCGTGCTCTCTGGCTAGAGCCCCGTCGCTGGAGCTGGTGGCCGCCTTACGCAGTGTGAGGGCAAGCCCGACGGCGACCACGGCTACCAGGGCCGATACCTGGAGGGCGGTGCGAAGACCAGCGTGATCCGCGACCGCGCCCAGCAGCGGGGCGCTGATCCCGCCCACGCCGTCCGGCAGGCCCAGCGCCAGCCCGGACGCGAGCCCGAGGTTGGCGGGCAGATACTCCTGCCCCATGACCAGGGCGGTGGTGAAGGTGCCCACGATGGCGGCGCCCGCGGCGATCATGACCACGGCCGCGACCAGCTGGTTGGAGACCGTGAAGATGCCGACCAGCACGGCGACCAGGGCCAGGGCGCCGGCGAGCGCCGTCTTGCGGCCCAGCCGGTCGGCCAGCCGGCCGGCCGCGAGGGTGCCCAGGGCGCCGGCGGCAAGCATCGCCGTCAGGACCAGGTTGGCCCGCGCCGGCGACGCCAGGAACACGCGCACGAAATAAAGAGGAGCGAACGCGAGCAGCGCATAGTACACGACCTGGCGCAGGATCGCGACCGCAACGAGACGCGCGAAGGGCGCCCAGCCCTCGCGCAGGCGCTGCCCTTCGCGCCGGTCCATGACCGGGGGCGCGAGGCGGAAGCGCTCCAGCCGCGGGATCTCGACCAGCAGCAGCACTACCATCACCAGCGAGGGCAGCACCATGAAGGCGGTCCCGGGAAGGTGGAAGGCGAGCACGAGCGGGGTGATGGTCGCCGGTCCGAGCGCGAAGCCGATGCCCCCGCCCACCGAGAAGACGCTGATGCCAGTGGCGCGACGCGCCCCGGAGACGTAGTTGGCGAAGCGGGCGGCCTCGGGATGGTAGGCGGCCACGCCCACTCCGCAGAGCACCGCCGCCAGGAAGGTCAAACTGTAACCGGGGACGACGCCGGTCAGCGCGATCCCCACGCCGGAGGTGAGGATGCCGGCTGGCATCAGCCCGGCCCGGGTCGATCGATCGACCAGGTGGCCGAATGCGGGCTGCCCGATCGACGAGGCGATGGTGAAGGCCAGGATCAGGCCGGCCGCGGACGCGTAGGAAAGGTGCCGCTGGATAACCAGGAACGGGAGCAGCGCCGGGATGGCGCCGGCAGCAAGGTCGTTGACGCCGTGCCCCGCCGAGAGCACCGCCATCGACCGCCGTTCGATCGCCAGCCTGGCCATGGTCGCCTGCTAGCCTAGCGACTGACGCTGGGACGACCCCAAAAGGGGAGCAAGGGAGTACGCCATGGCTGACCGGACCAGGACCACGACCACCGTCGCCGACGCGGGCAGGATCGACCTCGGCGGCGACCTCACCGTCAACCGGCTCGGCTTCGGGGCGATGCGTCTCACGGGCCCGGGCATCTGGGGGGAGCCGGAGGACCCACAGGAGTGCCGGCGGGTGCTGCAGCGGGCGCTCGAGCTGGGCGTGACTCTCATCGATACCGCCGACTCCTATGGGCCGGAGGTCAGCGAGCGGCTTATCGCCGAGGCGCTCCATCCCTATCCCGACGAGCTGGTGATCGCGACCAAGGGCGGGCTGCTGCGTCCCGGCCCGGGCCGCTGGGATCCTGACGGCCGGCCGCAGCACCTGCGGGCCGCGTGCGAAGGCAGCCTGCGGCGGCTGCGCGTGGACACGATCGACGTCTACCAGTTCCACCGGCCCGACCCCAAGGTCCCACTGGAGGAATCGATCGGCGCCCTGCTCGAGCTCAAGGTGCAGGGCAAGATAAGGCACGTCGGCATCTCCAACGTCAGCGTGGAGCAGCTTCGAACGGCGCAGAAGGTGACGCCGATCGTCTCGGTGCAGAACCGCTACAGCCTGACCGATCGCGAGCTGGAGCAGGTGCTCGAGGAGTGCTCGGCCCAGCAGATTCCCTTCATCCCCTGGCGCCCGCTTGCCGACGAGGTCGGGGCCAACAGCCCGCTGGCGGAGATCGCCGATCGGGTGGACGCCACGCCGGCGCAGGTGGCCCTGGCCTGGCTGCTCGCCCATTCGCCGGTGATGCTGCCCATCCCCGGGACCTCGTCGGTCGCTCATCTCGAGGAGAACTGCGCCGCGGCTCAGCTGCGCCTGGCGCCCTCCGACCTGAAAGCGCTAGACGCGGTCCAGTAGTCGCTCGACCTCGCGCGCGATCAGCGCGTCCTCCCGGGCTTCGATGCGCAGGATGGCGATCGCGGCGCTCGCATCCGTCAGGGGACCGTCCTCCGTCATCTCTATCGCCTCGATCCGTGGCAGGCCGAGCACGCCCAGGCGGTCGACGATCGCCCGACGGACCCCGGCGGCGTGCTCGCCGATCCCGCCGGTGAAGACGACCGCGTCGAGCTGGGCAAGCGCGCTCGCGGCGGCCGCGATTCCCGCCGCCGCCCGGAGCACGAACATCTCCATCGCCAGCCGCGCCTGTGGGTCGCCCCGGTCGGCGCGGCCCTGGAGCTCCCGCAGGTCGGCGGATCCCGCGATAGCCAGCAGGCCAGACCCATGGTCGAGTGCCCGCTCAAGGCCTGCCGCGTCGATCCGTCCCGTCCGCAGGAGATAGAGCAGGATGCCGGGATCGATCGAACCGGGACGAGTGCCCATCATCAGGCCCTCCAGCGGGGTCAGTCCCATCGAGGTGCTCAGCGAACGGCCGCCGGCGACCGCTGTGACCGAGCAGCC
>VBIC01000143.1:0-1282 GCA_005881425.1 Chloroflexota bacterium
TCACTTTCAACGGCCAGTACACAGACGTCTACGTTCCATCAAACGGACAGGTTACACACGGCACCGGTTGGTGGATTGCGTGCACGCAGTGGTATTCGACTGGCTCCCATGGTTCGGGACAAGTCTTTCTGACCTTCTCCAACACCGTCTGGATAAGCTACTAGATGACGGTCAGAGGATGGGGCACGGCGGTGTTGTAGCAGTAGCCGAGCGCGTTCCAGACCGGCTCCAGCGGTTGCCGCTCACCTGAGGAATCGGCGGCCCGAGCCAGAAGCGTCGCCGGTCCCGATCGCGATGGCTCCCACTCACACTCCCAGCGGCGCCAGGTGTAGTCGCGCGGCAGGCCACAGAGCCTGGCTGCGATCCAGGTCGCGCCGCCGTCGTCGCTCAGCTCCAGCGCGGTGACCCGGCCCGTGCCGGTCCAGGCCAGGCCTCGCACCGTCTGGCGGGCGCGGCGCACGCCGGCGCCGGCCGGCGGGTCGAGGATCAGGGCCCGGACGCGCATCTCGCGGACCGGCCGGCCGGCGATGACGTATCTCTCTCGCTGGAAGTGGCCCTCGAAGGGCTCAGTCAGAACCTCGACCGCGCTCAGCCACTTGACCGAGGCCATGCCGTACCACCCCGGGACCAGCAGCCGCAGCGGAGCGCCGTGCTCAGGACGGAGGGCTTCGCCGTTGAGGCGGTCGGCGAGCAGGGTGTCGGGATGGAGAGCCCGCTCCAGGGGAAGGGATCGGGCGAAGCCGTCCGCGCCGTGAAAGAGGACCTCGACCGCGCCGGCCTCGACCCCTGCGCGATCCAGAAGGTCAGCCAGCGCGATCCCCTCCCACGCCCCGGTGCTGACGGCGCCCAGCCGCCACTCCTCGCCCGCGACCGCCGGGCTCATGAAGGAGCGCCCGTTGCCGGCGCATTCGAGGGTCGTGCTCAGGCGGCGACGGGGCAGCCGCCCGAGCTCCTCCGGCGTGAGCCTGAAGGGACGCCGGACCGCGCCGCCGATCGTCAGCGCCGGCACGGCCGCGGGGACGGCAAAGTTGTTGCGCACGTAGAAGCGCCCGACCGGCGTCCGCACCTCGTCCTCCAGGCTGATCGGACTCTCGGCGCAGAGCGGCTCGCTGCGCACCACCACGAGCTCCGAGATGACCGCCATCAGGGCCGACCCTTCCTCCCGATGGCCTGAGGGTAGCAGCCCGATCGCGCCAGCGGCGGAACGCGGCTCGGATCAGGCAGGGCGGGAGTCAGGCGCCGGAGCGGGGCGCCATCGGCTCCGGCTCGCGGCCGGCGTCGA
>VBIC01000143.1:1309-8459 GCA_005881425.1 Chloroflexota bacterium
TCCAGCTCGTGCAGCGCGGCGGCGGAGGTGCCGCCGGGAGAGGTGACCATGTCGCGCAGCTGAGCCGGATGCTTTCCCGAGCGCTCGGCGAAGGCCACCGATCCGCGGAGCGTTTCCAGGACCAGGTCGTGGGCCAGGTGGCGCGGGAAGCCGAGGTGAACGGCGCTGTCGATGAGCGCCTCCATAACCAGGAAGACGTAGGTCGGCCCGGTTCCGCTGACGGCGGTGGCCATGGCCACGAAGCGCTCGTCCTCCACCTGCAGCTCGCGGCCGAGCGCCTGCAGCAGGGCCCGCGCCTGGTCGCGCTGCCGGGGCGTGCACTCCGGCGTCGCGAACCAGATGGTCATCCCGGCGCCGATCTGGGCAGGAGTATTGGGCATGACCCGAACCAGCGACTCGTGGGAGAGCGCGCGTCGCAGGGTCTCGCTGGAGGCGCCCGCGATGATCGAGATCACGAGCTTGTCCGCGGTCAGCGCAGGCGCGATCTCGGCCAGGACCCTCCGCATCACCTGGGGCTTGATACCCAGGACGACCACGTCGGCCCGGCGCGCCGCCTCCAGGTTGTCGTCGGTGACCGACACCCGGTGGGTCTCCTGCAGGAACGTGCGTCGATCGGCGCGCGGGTGGCTGGCGACGACCGCCGAAGGGGCGACCAGCTGCCGCTCGAGCAGACCCGCGATGATGGCTTCGGCCATCACGCCGGCGCCGATGACGCCGACCGTGGTTTCACGCAGGGGAGACACATGCGGATTGTACGGATCACGCCCGGTGAATACTGAAGCGATGGGGCCTGCGGTCGACTGGCGGCGGAACCTGGCGGCGCTCTGGCTGGCCGAGTTCACAGCCATCCTCGGGTTCTCCTTCGCATTTCCCTTCCTGCCGCTCTTCCTGCACCGGGAGCTGGGCATCGTCTCGGAGCGCTCCCTTGCCTTCTGGAGCGGCATCGTGGCCGGAGCCTCCGGGATCAGCATGGCTATCGCGAGCCCGATCTGGGGCTGGCTGGCGGACCGCTTCGGCCGGCGGTCGATGCTGATCCGGGCGATGGTCGGAGGCGGCCTGTCGGTCGGCCTGATGGGGCTGGCCCGCTCCGCCCAGCAGCTGGCTGCCCTGCGTTTTCTCCAGGGAGGGGCTTCGGGGACAGTGGCCTCGGCCAGCGCCCTGGTCGCCGCGGAGACGCCGCGGGAGCACGTGGCCTGGGCGCTGGGCGTGCTCAGCTCGGCGATCGCGCTGGGCAGCGCCGTGGGGCCGGCAGCCGGGGGCATCGCGGGCAGCCGCTACGGCCTGAGGACAGTCTTCCTGGCCGGCGGCGGGCTGCTCCTGCTCGTCCTGGTCCCGGTGGTGGCCGTGGTCCGGGAGACGCCCGGGCGGCGGATGCGGGACACCTCGATGGGGTCGCTCGCGCGCGTTCGTGCTGCCCGGCCGGGAACGCTGCGGGCCCTGGGCGTCCTGATCGCCGCCCAGGCGCTGATGCAGATGAGCTACAGCGCGGCCCAGCAGCTGATCGTGCTCCGCTTCATCCAGCTCAGCCCTGCCAACGCCCCCGCGATCACCGGAATCACCTTCGGGGCAGCCGGCCTCGCCACCGCCGCGGCCGGCGTCAGCTACGTCCGGGTGCTGCGATTGAGCGGATACCGGCGGTTGATCGTCCCCACGGCCTGCCTGCTTGGCATCGGTATCGCGCTGGCCGCGCCGGTGCGCTCCATCGGCGTCGTGGTCGCGATCATCATCGCGGTCAGCCTGCTCTACGGCGCCCTGACCCCGGCCCTGGCCAGCATGATCGGCCTCGAGGCGCCGACCGAGGTAGCGGCAGCCGCCTTCGGAGTGAGCTCGAGCGCCATCGCCGTCGGCTTCGGTGGAGGGCCGCTGCTCGGCGGCCTCACGGCCTCAGCCGCCGGAGTCGGGGCCGGCCTCCTGCTCGCCGGCGCGATCGGCCTGGCGCTCGCAGCGCTCCTGGCGCTCGGCAGCCGCGAGCCGGATCTACCGCGCCGAGGCGTGGTCCAGGCGGTAGCGGAGGAAGAGGTGTGAGCCGCTGCGGCGGACGCCGCGCAGCTCCATCGAGGGGAACCGGCCGGCCGGGAAGTGCGCCCCCTGGACCAGCCCGAGACGGTCACCGCCCTGGTCGCGTCCGGCCAGGACGGGAGAGACCGTGAGGAAGAGCTCGTCCACCAGGCGCTGACGGAGCAGCTCGCCGAAGGTGTTGGGGCCGCCCTCACAGAGGATGCGACGGTAGCCACGCTGGCGCAGCGCGTCGAGCGCCAGACGCAGGTCGACCCGCTCCTCGCCCCCGGGCGCGACCACCTCGCAGCCGGAGGGCAGTTCGCGGCGCAAGGTCGCGGCGGTCCCTGAGGGCGCCAGGACGATCGGACCCTCCTGCAGCGCCGGCTGGGTCGCGTCCAGCTCACCGCCGGCGGTCAGGATCGCGAGCCGCGGCTGGGCCGGGAGATTCAACCGGGCCCGCAGCTCCATGAAGCCGGCGGCGGCGTCCGGATAGACGAAGTCCGGGGTCCAACGCGCGCCGCGGCCTTCGGCCCGGACCGTGCCGGCGCCGACCAGGACGGCGTCGGCGAAGGCGCGAAGCAAGCCCATCAAGAAGCGGTCGGCGCGATTGTGGCCGCTGATCACCGATCCCGAATTGCGCCTCTCTTCCACCGCCACCACCCCATCGACCGAAGTGACGAAGTTCACGTAGAGGCAGGGAGAGGGGATCGCCAGGCCACCGTCGTAGAGCTCCTCGAGAGCCCTGGGGAGAGAACCGACGGGGGAGAGGTCGTTGAGACGTTCGAGGAGAGAGGCGGCCGTCATCCGACCGGCGTGGCCGCCGATCGAATGCCGCAGAGCGCGAGGAACTCGGCCCGCAGCAGGGGATCATCCTCGTAGGCTCCGCGGTAGAAGTTGGTGCGGGTCGTGGCTTCCACCTCGCGCACTCCGCGCATCTGGGTGCAGAGGTGGACCGCGTCCAGGTAGACGGCTACGCCATGGGCTTCGAGGATCCCGTCGAGCGACCGGATGATCTCGCGCCCCAGGCGCTCCTGCACCGAGAAGCGCCGGGCGAAGAGGCGCACGATCCGGGTCAGCTTGGAGATGCCGAGGATGCGCTCGTGAGCGACGTAGCCGACGAAGGCGAGGCCGAAGAAGGGGAAGGCGTGGTGCTCACATAGAGAGAAAAAGGGGATGGGACCTTCCACCACCTGGCTGATCCGGCAGTCCGGACCGCCGTCGCACTCGGTCGGGAAGGCGGTGACCAGCTTGGGATCGCCCTCGTAGCCCTCGGTGGCGTCGAAGAGCGCTTGCAGATAGCGCTCCGGGGTCTTGGCAGTGCCCGGCTCATCCAGCCGCATGCCCATAGCCCCGAAGATCTCGCGCATGTAATCGCGAAAGCGGGCCCACTGCTCGGGGCTGATCCGCCGCGGGCGGGTCCGCTCCCACTCCCGGTCTTCGCCGGCGGACTCCAGCGATGCGACCTCGGCTGAAGCGACCTCCGGCGCGCGAAGGCGGTTGGTCGATCGTCTGGCGGCCATGTCAGTTGGGCTGGTAGGTCTCGGGCGAGCGGCGAACCTCGACCTGCCCGTCCTGGACCCGAGTCTCGTAGCGGACCTGGTTCACCGTCGCCGGACCGCCCTTCACGGCGCCGCTGCAGAGGTCGAAGCGCGACGCGTGCCAGGGGCAGATGACCCTTGTGCCCTCGACGGTGCCCTCGTTCAAGGGCCCGCCGGCGTGGCCGCAGGTGTTGCCGATGGCGCAGATCACGGTGCCCTTGCGGTGCAGAAGCACGGGAGTGCCGCGCACGTCCGCCTTCTGGAGGACGCCCTCGGCCAGCTCACCGACCCGGATCGCCGGCGTCCATTCGGTGATGGGCGCCTCCCAGGTGTGGTGGTTGACGCCGGTGCCGATGTTGAAGACCAGCTCCCCGCCCAGGAAAGCGGCGGCCAGCAGCAGCAGGTAGCCGATCCAGGAGATGGTGATCGCCGCCCCGGCACTGCCGCCGTAGAGGCGGATCAGGAGTGAGACCAGGTAGAGGATGGTGGCGGCCAGGTTGAGCAGCCCATGCGTGACGCCGACGCGCCGCTCGCGATCGACGGTGTCGCTCCAGTCGGTGTAGCCGGTGACCGCGGCGCCGACGGCCGCCACCACGCCGGCGGCGATGGCGACCGTGGCCGCGGCATGCCAGGTCGAGCTTCGGTCGAAGAGGAAGACGACGTCGAGCAGGACGGCCAGCGTCCAGGCTCCGAGCGGCAGGTCCGTGATCACCGGGTGGAGCGGATGGCCCAGCCAGGTCCCGTTCAGCAGCGTCTTGAGCGCCTGGCCCGCCCGGCTTCGAAAGATGGCACCGGCCCAGCCCTGCAGCGTGTCGCTCAGCGGCTCGAGCCAGCGCTGGCCCTCGAGGAAGCGATCGATGGTGCGATGCAGCATGATTCCTCCTTGCCTCAGGCCGGACGAGCCGGCTCTGTGACCACGTTACCGGCCTCAGCCGTGTTCAAGCCACGGACCACCACGCAGCAGCGCCCCGGCCGGGGGTCGATCCGGGCCGATAGGGACCGCACCCCCAGCCCCTGCAGAATGCCGCGGACCAGCTCCAGGCTGGCGCCGCAGACCAGGGCCCGGTGCGCCCTGGTCAGGACGTCGAAGGGACAGTTGCGCAGCCAGAGCCGGTCGCCGTCCGACTGCGGCTCGAAGCCGCAGGCCTCCAGGACCGCGTGCAGGCCGTGCTCTACCGGCTCCTGGCGGCGGGGCCTCGGGTGGGCTTTCCTGGCGATCGACCGGCCCAGGGCGCGGGCGACCGGCCCCAGGGACTCGAGGGCGGGGGCGAGCCCCAGCTTCTCCAGCGACAGGGCGAAGAGCTCCGCCGCCAGATCGTAGCGGCGCGGCGGCAGGCTGATCGCGATCTGCCCCGGCGCACGGCGATAGACCTTGGATGGACGCCCGGCGCCGGGCCCGCGGCGCGAGTTGAGACGGCGAAAGGCGGACTCGAGCAGGCCCGCGCCCACCAGCCGGTCCAGGTGGAAGCCGGCCAGCGCCCGGCTTATCCCGGCCGCGGCCGCAGCGCGCTCGCGGCTAACGGCACCGAGCTGGGAGGCGACGTGCAGGTAGAGCGCCCGGCGGGTGGGATGGCCCAGGATGCCGGCGGCCTCGACCTGCTCGGCTACGGAGTCCGGCCTCATCTAAAGATAATGCTAGCTTTTTTAGAGCCGGACGCCGGCGCGGAGCGGCTATGCTGCTGGCGGGGACGCCGTGGCGATGGTCGCCGACTCGGTCAGCGTGGGAAGGGCGCGCATCCTGGTCGTGGACGACGAGGAGCGCATGCGCCAGGTCCTGGTGCGCGCACTCGAGGCTGAGGGCTACAGCGTCGAGGGGGCCGCCGACGGCGCCTCCGCCATCGTGCTGGCGCGCGACCGTCCCTACGACCTCGTCATCCTCGACCTGCTCCTGCCCCGCGTCGACGGGCGGACGGTGCTGCGGGAGCTGCTCGCCCGGCGGCCGCGGCAGTCGGTCCTGATCCTGTCGGCGCTGACCGACAGCGCCTCCAAGGTCGAGACCCTGGAGCTGGGCGCCGAGGATTACCTGGCCAAGCCGTTTTCCTTCGAGGAGCTGCTGGCCCGGGTGCGGGTGCGGATCCGGGCGCTGCGCACCCAGGCCCAGCGGCTGCGGGTCGGCCGCCTCACGCTCGACCTGGTCGGACGCCGCGCCGACGCCGGCGCCGGACCGGTCCTCCTGGCCGAGCGCGAGTACCTCCTCCTGCGCGAGCTGATGCGCCATCCGGGGGAGACACTCTCCAAGGAGAGGCTGCTGGCCAGCGTATGGGGATATCACTTCGATCCCGGGTCGAACGTGGTCGACGTCTACGTACGCCGCCTCCGTGCCAAGCTGGGTCCCGAGCTGATCCGGACGCTGCGGGGCGAGGGATACCGGATCGATGCCGGCTGATCGAACCGGCTGGCCGCTGCGCCGCTTCCTCTGGATCGACCTGGCCTGGGCTCTCTTCGCCCTCCTCAACCTGGCCGGGATCTTCGTCTTCGGCAGCTGGGAGACGGTGCCTTTTCACTTCATCTGGGTCTCGCTGACGATCCTCTACGGATTCCGGGCCTGGAGCCTGGGTCCGACCCTCGGCGTGCTCGCCGTGATCGTCCTGCTCACCGGCAGCGCGATCCTGGTGGACGTCCGCCGCGGCCTCCAGCCGGTGGACGAGCTGACCGAGGTGCCCCTGATGGGCGCCATGTTCCTGGCCATGGTCTGGCACGTCCGGCGGCGGGTGGCCGCGCTGCGCGAGGTCGGTCGCGTCAGCGAGGCCAACTACCGGCTGCTGCAGCGGCAGCGGCGCTTCGTCCAGGACGCGTCCCACCAGCTGCGGACGCCGATCGCGGTGGCCTGCGCCCACGCCGAGCTGATCGCGCGCGATGCCCGAGGCCTGGCCGCGGAAGATGCCGGGGTCGTGGTCGAGGAGCTGCGGCGCCTGGCCCGGATCGCCGACCGGCTCCTCTTCCTGGCGGCGGCCGAGGACCCCGACGTCCTGCACCGGGCCCCTCTGGAGCTCGAACCTCTGCTGGTCGGGACCCTACGCCGCTGGTCGGCCACCCCCCGGGCCTGGCGCCTGGGCATCGTCGACGACGCGGTCATCGAGGGCGATGGTGAGCGCCTGGCCCAGGCCATCGACGCCCTGGTCGAGAACGCGGTCAAGCACAGCGAGCCTGGCTCCCCGATCGAGCTCTCGGTTCGGGAGGACGGCGCGGCCGTGATCATCACCGTCCGGGATTCGGGATCGGGCATCCCCGAGCCGGAGCGGGAGCGAGTCTTCGAGCGCTTCGCCCAGGCGGGCGAGGCCAGCACGCGCCGGGGCGGAGTCGGCCTGGGGCTGGCCATCGTCAAGGCGGTGGTGGAGGCGCACGGGGGGACCGTGCACGTCTACAGCCAGGCGGGGAAGGGGACGACCTTCGAGCTGGTGCTGCCTAAGGGCTCGCCGCAGCGGATGCCGAGGCTGACGCCGACGGCGATGGGGTCGCGGATGGCGCCGGATTGACACTGGAGGGGACATCGAATCCCAACCAGTGCTGGAAGGCCAGGCCCCAGAAGAGGATGGCAACGAGCAGGATCAGGACGATGGTCACGACCAGGACGACGGCCGTCCCACTCTCTTCCGGTTCCTCATCGGTGACGA
>VBIC01000188.1 GCA_005881425.1 Chloroflexota bacterium
CTGGGCCGTCGTGGCCACGGAGTCACCCTTGTGCTGAACCCCGGACGTTCCGGGGGGGAAACCGGTAACGGCGCTCCCCGGCGCGACCCCAAGCTCGCCCGTTATCCAGGTCGGTCCCGTGTTCGTGACAGTGGTCCCAGCAAGGACCGCGAAGTTGCCCGCGGTCCCGAGCCCGGGGTCTGTGGCGGCCAGCGCTGATGCCGGCCAAACGAGGACACCGAGGGCCGCAAGAGTGAGCGAGAGACCAGAGCGCCATTTTTTCATCACCCTCGACACGGTATTCATGACGCATAACAAAGTCAGCAAGACTCGGTTCCCCGCGTGGGACTAAAGCGTCCCGGGAGAATCGCCAGCGAGCTGCTGGATGCGTGCCTCCCAGTACCCCAGCCGCTGTCGGAACTTCTCGGCCTGAGCCACGACCACCGGCACGTTGGTGAGCTCGACCTCGCGTCGCCCGGCCTCCGATTGCCTTGCCATCAGCTGTCGGATCCGGTCCAGCACCTTCTCCTCCATGGCCAATATCTCGGTGTAGATCTGCCGCCAGTAGAGGGCCTGCTTGAGGGAGGCGTCCGCCGGAGCCACCTCTCCGTCCATCCGTAGACTCCAATCACCGCCGCGGATCGCAGCCTCGACGTCGGGCCGCCCCTTTCCGGGTTTGACCTTGCTCACGACCTTTAATTACGGCGGCCCCGGAAACTAAATCAGCAACATTTCCAAAGCGCGGGCGAACTCAGTCCGCCCGGAACACCAGGGAATAGCCTCGGCTGGGCCTGTTGACGAGGTCCACGGGAATCTCGAGGTCGCGGAGGATCTTCCTCAGCCTGCCGACGTAGTTGCGAACCTCCTCCGGGAAAAGCGCTGGATCAGCCCAGGCCTGACCGAGAATCTGGGTCGTCGTGAAGTACCTGTGGGGATGCTCGAGCAGGAAATGCAGGAGCTGGAATTCGCGCTTGGTGAGGGCCACTTCACGGCCTCGGTGACGGACCATCCGGTCTTCGGCATCCAGCTGCAGGCCCTGGAGCTCCCAGATCCGGGCGAACCACAGATCCAGCCGCTGCTGGTATCCAAGCATCTGTGTCTCGATGATCTGGAGGTCCACGGCCGCGGCCTTCTGAGCGGTCGGGTGAAGGCCGGGCAGGTCTCGTTGCATCCGCCCTAGGATGCCGCGCTTGAACTCCAGGAGGTCGGAGTAGATGCTCATCCAGTGGCGAGCGTCCTCCCAGCGATTCGTGCTGATGTCCTCGCCTTCGAGCGGCCGCGATTGGCGGCGACTGCCGCCCGCCGGGCTACGCGTGGTCATCGGCTCGCGTTCGCAATGTCAATCAATAATCGCAACTCGCAAATGCGGCCCGCTACCGATGACACCGGGGGGTTTTGCTGAGATTGTTATGACACTCGCATGAAGCTTCGTTGGTGCTGTTGACGCCACGGGACGGAGACGCCGACTCAGTGCTTGAGGTGCGCTTGGGCCCGTTTCGCCAAAGGCGCTTGAGAGCCAGGCTTCTGGTCGCCGCCTCCGTGGCCATCTGGTCAGTGGGCTTGCTGGGGAGCTTTGTGGCCGCCGGTTTGGCGTTCGCAGGCCTGCAGTCGGGCCGGTGAGCTCGCCACCCGGGCCGGAAGAAAGGCCGGAGCAGGCGCCAGAGCGGGCCGGACCCTACCCGGGCGAGCGCCAGACCCGACTCAGCGGCGCCTGGACCGCGCTGGTAATCGGCATCCTGGCGCTGGCTGTGATCCTTGTGTTCATTCTTCAGAACCTCCAGAGCGTGGAGGTGCACTTCCTTATGTTCCAGGGCAGCTTGCCACTGGCCGTCGCGCTCTTATTCGCGATGATCCTCGGAGCGGTGGTCGTTCTGGCGTTCGGAGCGGGACGGATTCTTCAACTCCGATTGG
>VBIC01000144.1 GCA_005881425.1 Chloroflexota bacterium
AGTTCGGCAGCGAAGAGCGCGAGAAAGTCGCCAGGTACGTGATCGTGGTCGAGGTCCCGAGCATGGCCGAGCACTCGGAGCACGACCAGGACCCCGACTTCCAGGAGTTCGACCGGCTCGCCGACCGCTTCCAGCCGGAGGGGCCGCTGGTCTATGGCGGCGACCTAATCCACTCGGTGGGCTGAGCCGCCGCCGCGCCGGCTGATTACCGTCCGTCGCTGCGCGCAACGACCTCCGGTTCGCCGCTCACGCCGACCTCACCTCCAGCGCCGCCGGCCCGGCCTCGACCGCGGCCGCTGCTGACGACATCGATGGATGAGCGCTTCGCCTTCGGCGTGCAGATCCTCCTCGACGGCCTCGCGCACCGCTTGGCGTCACAAGCGCAACCCTAAGCGCAAACGGTTCACGCGCCGTTGCCAGCTTTATAACGGACAGGCACTGCCGACCTGCGCCCGTGGACAAGACAGGACCGAGCATCTACGATGCTACAGAGGCACTCGCGCGCAAGAGCCTTTGGCTTGTCTTGAGGAGGTTTGCTATGGCAGGGACCACAACCGAGCACGTAGACACATCGTCGCGGTTGTCGAGAGAGGAGGCCGAACGGCATGCTGCCGCCGAGATGGAGAAGCTCTTCGATCGGGTTCCCAAAGCTCGTGCCTTCCACGATGGCACCTTCATGGAGCGAGAGTACTATGCCCGCCACCTGCTGGAGACCATCGTGCGCATCCGGCTCAACAACGAGGTCGACACCTACTGCCTGCACCGGATCAGCATCGGCCAGAACAAGCTGGCCGCCACGCTGGCAACCTACCTGGCCGAGGAGTTCGGCCACGACGACATGTTCCTGGCCGACCTGCGGCGTTTCGGGATCAGCGCCCCGGAGGTGGAGCGGGCTCGCCCCTTCCACTCGACCGAGCTGCTGATCGGCTACATGTACTACGCCATCGACCACGAGGGCCCACTGGCGACCATGGTCTGGAACTGGTTCGTCGAGTGGTACTCCGACAGGTACAACCTGGTCATCACCAGGTCGGCGGCGAAGCGGTTCGGGGAGGAGATGGTCCGCGGGTCGATGCGCCACATCGGGGTCGACGACAATGAGGACCACGTCGGCCTGATGTTCAAGACCATCGAGCAGGCCATGCACTCTTCCGAGGATGGGGAGCGAGCCAAGCGATATCTCACCCACTTCGTCCGGCTGGTCGGGGACTACTTCCAGGAGCTTCACGTCTACGCCGAGCAGCGAACGCCCGCGCCTGTGACCGCCTGATGCCGGCTGGGGGGCCAGGACGGGTAGTCCTGATCGAGCCTGTCTCGTCGGGCTGGCGGATGATCACGGCGGGCCACGAGCTCGGTCTACACGTGATCGTGGTCACGGCGGGACGCGGCGAGCGGACGGTGCCGGCTGAGCACCTTCGCTATGCGGCCGAGGTACACCTCGTCGACACCAACGACGACGACCAGGTAGCCCGGCTCGTGTGCGGGCTGCATGATCGGCGTCCACTGGCCGCCGTGCGAGTATTACGTGCCCCTCGCGGCGCGCTTGGGCTCGCGGCTCGCGCTTCCCTCACTCGATCCCGAGGCGGCGCTCGACCTGCGCTTCAAGCACCGGATGCGCCAGGCCCTGCAGCGGCAGGGCATTCCTCAGCCTCGTTTTCACTGGGTAGCCGCCGAGGAGGACGTCTTACCCGCGCTGGACCGAACCGGACTGCCCTGCGTCGTCAAGCCGGTCGACCTCGCGGGCAGCCTGATGGTGCGCAAAGTCCGCGAACCGGCGGAGGCGCTGCGCGCCGTTCGGGAGATCCGACGCATGCGCACGGCCGACCTGGAGCGCCCGGTCTCGGGCGATGCGCTCATCGAGGAATACGTGGAAGGGCCTGAGTACAGCGTTGAGGGCTTCGTCGAGGCCGGCCGTATGCGCGTGGTCTGCATTACCAGCAAGTTCCTGGGGCCGGAACCCTACTTCGTCGAGGCTGGACACATCGTGCCCGGAAGCATCACCGAGCCGGACCGCCGGATCGCCCTCGCCTACGTCGATCGAGTCGCGGCCGCACTCCGACTCGATCGGGGCCCTTTCCACGCGGAGCTGCGCTGCACCCTCAGGGGGCCCATGCTGATGGAGATCGCGGCCCGGTTGGGCGGCGACCGGATTCCCGACCTGGTCCAGCTTGCGCTCGGCGTCGACCTCTACCGGATCGCGCTCTTGAGCCACCTCGGGCTGTCCGCCGGCGACGTGGGGTGCCCGGCCGAAGCCCGCTGGGCCGGGATCCGCTACTTCCTGCCCAGCGAGGCGCACAGCTTCGCCGATCGCGGCAGCTACGCCATCGCGACCGGCTCGTCCTACGCCGAGACCCTGAGCCGGCTCGACGAGCTGGCCGCGGTGGCCGGGCGATGACGGACCACCCCGCGGCCGGCGCCCGGCCGCACATCCTGGTCCTGAACCGCTGGGACGACGAGTTCGCCCGCTACCACGAGTACATCGATCACAGTGGAAACCTGGTCAGCTACGTGACGACGGCCTCGGCCCGCCCCGCGATCCACGCCGACCTGGCCTGCGAGGTGCACGTGCTTCCCACGCTCGAGGATTGGGCAGAGGTCGCCGCCCTGGCTCGACAGCTCGCGGCACGGCACGGGCCGATCGACCGGGTGATCGCGCTCTCAGAGTTCGACCTCGACCTGGGGGCCAGCCTCCGCGAGACACTGGGAGCTCGCGGCCCGACGTCGCTGGCGACCCGGCTCGTGCGAGACAAGGTGGCGATGAAACGTGCGGTGTCAGCCGCCGGCATGCGCGTGCCTCGCTTCTCGACCGCGCTCGACCGCGCGGCCGTGCACGACTTCGCCCGCCGGACCGGCCTGCCCCTGATCCTCAAGCCACGCACCGGCGCCGCCAGCCACGGCGTGCATCGGGCCGATACGCCGGAGCAGCTTGAGACCCTGCTGCGGTCGATCGATCCAGGCGCTTACGAGGTCGAGGAGTACGTGAGCGGCGACATCTATCACATCGACGGCCTGGTCGCCGGCGGGATCCTCCAGGCCAACCGCTCCGCCCGGTATCTCAACACCTGTCTCGATTTCGAAAACGGGCTCCCGCTGGGCTCGGTGGCGGTCGACGATCCGCACCTTACCCGTGAGCTCGACCGGCTCACACATCGGGTGCTGGCGGCGTTGCGGCTGGAGACCGGCGCCTACCACCTGGAGGTCATCCGGGCCGAGCAGCCGGGCCCGGAGTGGGTCTTCCTCGAGATCGGGGGGCGCGTCGGCGGCGGCGAGATTCCGTTCATCTGGAACGACGTCTATGGCATCGACCTGGTCGGCTCCTGGATCCGGCTGCTGCTCGGACAGCCGGCCAGCCTGCGCATGAGCCCGGAGGTGGCCGGCTTTGCCATGATTCCCGAGCCGCGCGAGGTGCCCTGCGAGGTCGTCGGAGCCACCTCACTGCTGGGGAAGCTGCCGACGCTCTACGCTGAGGTCCTGCCTTCGAAGGGCGACCGCCTCGACGGTCACGGGGGTTACGATCGCATCAGCGGGCGGTTCCGGTTCCGCGGCCCAACCTCGTCAGCGGTGGAACGGGACGTCCGCCTCGCCATGGAGACCTACCGGCTCGACTACGTACCCCGCGCGGCATGAGCGGCCCCATCGTCGCCCTGGTCCAGAACCCGCGCCAGGTCCACCCGCCCGAGATGGCCGTGTTCGCCGAGGCCGTGCCCTCCTACGATCCCTCGCGTGCCGCCGACGAATCGGCCCGCCTGCGCCGGACGCTCGAGGACTTCGGGCTGCGGGTCGTTCAGCCGACCGAGGTCCTCCGAAGCCTCGACCGGGCGGCCCTGGTCTCTCTCGCCGCCGGCGCCATCGACGCCGAGGACGAGGAGCGCCGGCTTCTGGCCCACAAGGCGCTGTCTGGTTGGACGCCCGAGGACCTGGTCGAGCTGGTGGTGCGTCGGCCGCGGCTCCTGCTCCGTCCCGATCCGGCGCTGGCCGCGATCAGCCCCGACTCGAGCTACGAGGCCTATGCGCTTGCTCCCCTGTTTGGCCTGGCATTCCCTCGTGACCACTACGTCGACCTCGACGGCTTCCTGGTCATCGGACGCCTCCGCCGGGAGGATCGCCGCCGCGAGGTCGCCGTGATGCGGGCCGTGGTCGAGCGGCTGCGCGAGTCTCCCGCCGAGGTCGCGATCGATGCGCCCGATTACCTCGAAGGCGGCGACGTCGTCGCCTATGGATCGGTGGCGGTGGTCAGCGCCGGTTTCCGCACCACCTCGGCCGCGGCCGCGCTCCTTCTCGACCCCCTCCGGCGGCGATTCGACCACGTCGTCCTCCTCCAGGACCGGTTTCGCCGGCCGGACCAGTTCCACCTCGACCACTGGCTGGCGCTCGGGCCGTCGGTCGCGCTGGCCGCGTGCGACCGTCTCGACGCCGTCGAGATGGTTAGCTGCCATACGGTGGACATCGACCTGGAGCCAGGCGGAAACGGCAGCCAGCAGAGGACGCTGCGCGATACCCTCCGATCCCTCGACCTGCGGATCGTTCCCCTCGACCCGGACGATCTCGAGGGGTTCATCGGTAACGCCCTCTTCCTGCCCGGCTCGTCAGCCGTCGTGCTCCCCGACTCCACTGCCTCGAGCATGCGGCGTACGCTGGAGGGGCTGGGCTTCGAGACGGTGACGGTGCCCTTCAGCGAGCACCAGCGACAGCGCGGGGGCATCCATTGCGCGACCAACTTCCTGAGGCTGGACCCGAGGGGGAATCCGTGAGCATCGTGACGGCGCCGGCCGCCGAGGTGGACGCCCGGCAGCGGGTGCTCAGCTACACCGCGCTCGGCATCAGTGTGATCGGAATCGGGGCCGCCGTCGTCTTCGTGCGCCTCAGCGACGTCAACGCCACCGCGACCTTGATGCTGCGGATGGCGGCCGCCACCGTGCTGGCCGGCGGACTGGTGCTCCCCCGCTCCCGGGTTCGGCTGCGGGACGTCTCGGCGGGTGACTGGCGCCTGCTCCTGATCTCCAGCGTCGTCTCCTGCTTCGACCTGCTCTCCAACCACTGGGCGGTCTTCTTCACGACCGTGGCCAACGTCGCGCTGCTGATCAACACCACGCCGGTGTTCGTCCTTCTGTTCTCCGTCGTCCTCTTCCGCGAACGGGTGCCCGCTCTGCGCTACCTCGCCCTGGCCCTCATACTGCTGGGCGCGGTCCTCGTCATCCTCGGCGGCGGCGAGGTGCCCTCGCTCGCGGCGAGCCATCTGGCGGGCGACCTGCTCGCTCTCACCTCAGCGGTTCTCTACGCCGTTTACCTTTTGATCACCCGGGACCTGCGGGCAAGGGTGGCGTCCGTGGTGGTGATGCTTTCCAACTCGATCGTGATCGCCACCATCCTGCTCCCGGTGGCGATCGCGACCAGTCCCCGCCTGCTTCCCTACAGCCTCCGGGGCTACCTGATCATCTTCTGCCTCGCCACGGTCAGTCAGCTGCTGGGCCACGGCCTGATGGCCTACGCGCTGCGTACGGTTCAGGCGACCCTGGCCTCGATCTCCTCCCTGCTCCGCCCGGTGGTCAGCGTCGTGCTCGGCTGGCTCATACTCGGCCAGCGGCTCGGTTGGCTGGAGCTCCTGGGGGCGGCCGTGATCCTGAGTGGCCTCGCCTGGTTCCAGATGCTGCGGCCGGTCCAAAAGCGTTAACGTTGTGGGCACACGTCGGGTCGGCCGTTCCACCGGAGGGCGCCGTCGAAGCCAGGGCCTGGACCACAGTCGAAAACGATTACGTCGAGCTCAAGCGGAGGGTCCGCGCCCAGGGGCTCTTCGATAAGCAACCCGCCTACTACGCACGCCAGATCGCCCTGGTCCTGGTCCTCTGCGCCGTCAGCGTCGCCTGCCTTGCGGCCACCCGGTCACCCTGGGTGCAGGCGCTCAACGCCGTCCTCCTGGCCTTCACCTTCGGTCAGATCACCTTCCTCGGCCACGACGCGGGGCACGGGCAGGTCCTGCGCACCTCGCGCGGCAACGATCTGCTGGGCCTCTTTCTGATCGACCTCCTGCTGGGAGCGAGCCGGGCCTGGTGGGTCGACAAGCACAACCTGCACCACGGCAACCCCAACCAGCTGGACCTCGACCCCGACATCGACTTCCCGGTGATCGCCTTCGCCGAGTCGCAGGCCAGGACCAAGTCTGGCATCTCACGCCTGATCGTCCGCTACCAGGGCTACCTCTTCTTCCCGCTCCTGCTGCTCGAGGCGTTCAACCTCCGCTATCACAGCACCCGCTACGTGCTGACCCGGCGCGACCGCTACCGCTCCCCCGAGCTGGCCCTCATAGCGATCCACCTCACCGCCTACCTGGGCGCGATCATCTTCTTCCTGGGGCCCGGACTGGGGCTGCTCTTCATCCTGGTGCACCAGGCCGCGGTCGGCGTCTACCTCGGCTCCAGCTTCGCCACCAACCACAAGGGAAGGCCGGTGCTGGAGAGTCCCGCTCCACACGACTTCCTCTGGCAGCAGGTCGAGACCTCGCGCAACCTGGCCCGCCATCCGGTGACCGACTTCGTCTTCGGGCCGCTGGTCTGCCAGATCGAGCATCATCTATTTCCCACCATCCCCCGCAACCGGCTCCGCCAGGTGCAGCGGATCGTCCGGCCCTTCTGCGAGCAGCGGGGGCTCGACTATCACGAGACGACGCCGGTCGAGGCCTATAAAGAGGTCCTCGGCCATCTGACCAGGGTCGGCCGCACGCTGGCACGGACATCTGAAGGGAGGGTTTAGCCAATGGCCACACGCGACGAGATGGACGCTACCTACAACTACATGGACGAGATCTTCCGCCTCAGCCTGGGCGAGACGGCGGACATCACCTGCGCCCTGTACGACGGCGATTACTCCAAGACCCTGGAGCAGGCGCAGGCCGACAAGCATCGCTACGTGCTCGATTCGATCGGGTTCAAGCCCGGCTCCCGGCTCCTGGACATCGGCTGCGGCTGGGGTCCGGTCCTGAGGGCGGCGCGCGACCGCGGCGGCTCGGGGGTGGGCGTCACCCTCTCCCGCAAGCATGCCGAGTCCTGCCGTCGGAACGGCCTCGAAGCCCATGTCATGGACTGGCAGGACATCACGGTCGACACCTTCGGCAGATTCGACGGCGTCGTCTCGATCGGCGCCTTCGAGCACTTCTGCACGCCCGAGGATTACCAGGCGGGGCGCCAGGACGCCATCTACGACCGGTTCTTCCGCCTCTGCCACGACCTGGTCGGCGACGGCGGCCGGCTCTACCTCCAGACCATGATCTGGGGGCGCAACTTCCCCGGCGTGGAGCGGGTCTCGCTCGATTCGCCCAAGGGCTCGGACGAGTACATCCTGGCCGTGCTGGGCAAGTTCTATCCCGGGTCCTACCTGCCCCATTCCATGGAGAGCCTGGCCAGGACGGCGGAGCCCTACTTCGACCTGGTCGAGTTCAAGGACGGCCGCAAGGACTACATCAAGACCACCGAGGAGTGGAGCGTGGTCTGGAAGATGACGCCGCGCAAGCTCCTGGCCGCGCTCAAGCTGGCGCCCTACTTCATCCGCGACCCCGACTTCCGCTACCGGCTGCAGACCCTGCGCGGCGGCTACATGAAGGAGTGCATGAAGCGCGAGATCATGAGCCACCGTCGCCTGGTCTTCAAGTCGCGCGTGCGCAGCGAGGTGGGTGTCCCCGCCGGCGTCTCGACCGGAGAGCCGCAAGCAGCTTCCTGACGCGGCCCGATGATGTCCCTCCCCCTTGACGGGGAGGGAGACGGTGGGGTGTGGCATCCTGACCTCCATGAAGGAGCTGCGGGCCTCGGTCGAGTGGCGCGACGGCCACCTGGAGGTGATCGACCAGACCGCGCTCCCGGCCCGCCTCGAGGTGCGCCGGCTGGAGAC
This sequence comes from Chloroflexota bacterium, assembly GCA_005881425.1. GTDB lineage: Bacteria > Chloroflexota > Dormibacteria > CF-121 > CF-121 > CF-120. The sequence continues at coordinate 7,879 of VBIC01000144.1, forward strand.
GGTCGCCGGCGTGGTCGCCGCCATCCGCGAGATGGTGGTGCGGGGCGCCCCGGTGATCGGCGTCTGCGGCGCCTTCGCCATGGTGCTGGGCCTGGGCGAGCGCAAGCCGGCCACAGCCGCCGGCGCCCACCGCGAGCTGGAGCTCCTCAGCGCTGAGATCGGGGCCGCCCGCCCCACCGCCGTCAACCTCAGCTGGGCCGTCCGCCGGGTGGCGGAGGCCGCCGCGCGGGGAGGTACCGTCGAGGAGGTCAGGCGCCTCGCCCTGGCCCAGGCGCTCCGCATCCAGGAGGAGGACCGCGAGTCCTGCCGCCGGATCGCGGACTTCGGGCGGGCCGAGCTGGCCCGCGTCTCCCGGGTCATGACCCACTGCAACACCGGGCGGCTGGCGACCTCCGGCATCGGGACCGCGCTCGGAATCGTCTATGCCAAGGCGGAGGCCGGCGAGCCGGTGGAGGTGATCGCCACCGAGACCAGGCCCCTGCTCCAGGGGTCTCGCCTCACCGCCTGGGAGCTGATGGACGCGGGCATCCCGGTCACCCTGGTCCCCGACTCGGCGACCGGCCCGGCGCTGGCGGCGGGACGCGCCGAGGTGGTCATCGTGGGCTGCGACCGGGTGGCGCTCAGCGGCGCGACCGCCAACAAGATCGGGACCTACAACCTGGCCACGGTGGCCCGCGCCAACGGCATCCCCTTCTACGTCGCCGGGCCGATGACCTCTTTCGACCCGCAGCTGGAGGACGGGAGCCGGATCCCGATCGAGCAGCGCCCGGCGGCCGAGCTGCGCCGCTTCGACGTCACCCCGCCGGACCTGATCACCGCCTTCATCACCGACGTGGGGGTGCTCAGGCCACCATTTGCGCAGTCGATTGCACGCGCCATCGACCAGGCGCAGCGCCTCGGCCTGCGCTGATCTCCTGCCGCACGTTCTCCCTCCCCCTGGACGGGCGAGGGGCGGGGTGGGGTGCCGCATAATGACTGACATGCTCCAGCCCCTGACCGGGGAGCGCCGCGAGCTGGAACAGCGCGAGCTGCTCTGCGAGATGCTGCGCCTCTTCTACGACAAGGGCTGGGTCTCCGGCACCGGCGGCGGTCTTTGCGCCAGGCTCGACGACGGCCGGCTGCTGGTGGCTCCGACGGGCGTGCACAAGGAGCGCGTCCAGCCGGACGACCTCTTCCTGGTCGAGCCGGTCGAGGGGACGATCGTCCGCCCGCCGGCGCTCCAGAGCCTGCGTCCCAGCGAGTGCACACCCATCTTCCGGGCCGTGATCCGCGCCCGCGGTGCGGGTTCGGTGGTCCACTCGCATGCGCTTTCGGCCGTGCTGGCGGCCGACCTGGCGGACGAGGGCGCGCTCCTGATCCACGGGCTCGAGATGCTGAAGGGCGTTCGCGGCGCCGCCTCCGCGGACGCGCACCTGGTTCCGGTGATCGTCAACACTCCGCGCGAGTCGGAGCTGGTGGAGCAGGTCGAAGCCGCGCTCGCCGATCCACGCTTCGAAGCGACCGGCGCCATCCTGGTCTCCGACCACGGCGCCTACATCTGGGGGATCGACGTCTGGGAGGCGAAGCGACACACCGAGGTCTACCACTTTCTGTTCGAAGCCGTGAAGGCGAGGAGGGCATGATGTACGTCTGTCCGTGCTGTCAGCAGCCGCAGCCGATGACCAAGGTCGACGTGATCGACGTCCGCAAACGGCTCGACGACGAGAAGCTGACCGAGAAGGAGCCGTTCAAGCGCATCTACTTCGGCCACGGACGCCAGTCCTCGGTCTTCGTCTTCCGAGGACACGCGGGCCCGTTCAAGAAGCACAAGCACGTCACCCACGACGAGGTCGGCTACGTGCTCGCCGGTACGGGAAGTGTCACGGTGGGCGAGACCACCCGTCCCGTCCACCCGGGCGACGTCTGGATCATTCCGGCCAACACCCCGCACGGCGCCGAGTTCGGGGATCCCTGCGACGTCCTGTTCATCTCCTCGCCCATCGACGACCCGGAGAACCAGGACCGCGTCTGGATCGACTGAGCCATAGCCACCAAGGAGCGGAGGCCCGCGCCGGCGGCGTTCCGGCGCCGGAGGGGGAGCCCGCTGGCAGAACTGGCAGGACCTTTACGACCTCGTCAGCAGGGCCTTCGCGGCCCTGGTCGGGCTGGCCTCGGTGATCTACTTCCTGGGAGGGACGGTGCTCGCGGGCCGCTGATCGCCGCCCTGGCGGCCGTCCTGGGCGCGGCCACGACCTACCTCGTGCTCCGCAGCTTGATCGGTATCACCTGGTGGTCCCACCGCGGCCGCTCCAGGTCCTGGCTGCGTGCGGGCGTGGTGGCGGCAGCCTTCCTGCCCCTGATCGCCTGGAACGCGATCACCCTTCCCATGCCCTACGCCCAGGTCTGCCCCACCCCTGCCCCCCCGTCCCGTCCGGCTGACTCCTCAGCCTTGCAGCCGGGCTGAACTCAGGCCGTTCTACCGGGTTATGGCGGGCAAATTAGGCAATCCTGCCGATGCACCGCATACGGCGGGCTGCGTACCTTTGTGGGCTGGGGGTTAAATCAGAAGAGGTGCCTCAGCCTTATCTGGATCGGGCTGGGCAGGGTGGGGCAATGGGGAGCCGTGTTCCGTCGGTCACATCGGTCGACCCGGGGGTCGACTCAGCCATCGGACTCGAGCGTCTCACGCCCCGGCAGGTGGAGGTCCTGCGCCTGGTTGCCCGGGGGATGACCAACGCTCAGGTCGCCGACGAGCTGTTCCTCAGCCGGCGCACGGTCCACGCCCACCTCCGCGACATCTTCCGCAAGCTCAAGGTCTCACACCGGAGTGCCGCCACCCGCTGGGCCGTGCAGCACGGGCTCGTCTAGGTCAGAGGAAGTAGCCGACCGGATGCCGGAACAGGGACCGGCCCGGGCCTGGGCGCCAGCCGTGCAAGCGGGCTCCAGGGCCGCCAGGCAGTCCTGCGCCCTCCTCGGGTCCAGCGGCGGAAGCACCAGCCTGTATAGCATGGCAAGGTGCTCGCCGGCCGGGGTGGTCATCTCCTGAACCCGGGTGGCCGCGCCCCTGTCAGAGGACCGGGTCGAGTGGGCAGGTTCGTCCCGGCGCAGGGATCGGAGCAGGTCCTCCTCGCGGAAGCGGGGCGCCCGCGCCGTCGGGGATGAGCCAGCTCACCCGCCGCGAGCTGGAGGTCTTGAAGCTGATCGCCCTGGGTCTGACGAACCGCGAGATCGCCGACCGGATTCGGGTGAGCCCCAGGACCGTCGACGCCCACCTCCGCTCCATCTACGCCAAGCTCGAGGTCCGCTCCCGCAGCGCCGCCACCCGCTACGCCGTTGATCACGGCCTTGT
>VBIC01000192.1 GCA_005881425.1 Chloroflexota bacterium
CGCCGCCGCGGAGCGGGAGGTCGCCGAACTGGCCCAGCGGATCGCCGCGCTACAGGCAAAGATCGCGGACACGCGCCTCCAGCTCGCCAGGCTGAAGAGTGAGTACGGCGGCTTCCTGCGCGCGAGCTACAAGAGCGACGCCGATCCGATGGCGCAGATGCTGGCCGCACCCAGCTTCCAGGCCTTCCTCAACCGCGCGGTGGCGATCGAGCACCTGACCTTTTTGAGCAAGCAGCTGATGGTTCGGATCAAGCAGACCGAGCTGGACCTGCAGGCGCAGCAGACCGTGCTCCAGATGGACAAGAAGACCGCCGACCGCAAACGCGACGACCTGGTGGCACAGAAGCAGCAGCTGGTCCAGCAGCAGGCGAAGGAGCAGGTGCTGGAGGCCAAGCTGCGCGCCTCGATCTCCCAGGTCAAGTGGGAGCTGAAGGCGATCAACGGCCAGTCGGCGGCGCTGGCCCAGCGGATCGCGGACATGGACCTCCAGCTCGCCAGGCTGAAGAGTGAGTACGGCGGCTTCCTGCGCGCGAGCTACAAGAGCGACGCCGATCCGATGGCGCAGATGCTGGCCGCACCCAGCTTCCAGGCCTTCCTCAACCGCGCGGTGGCGATCGAGCACCTGACCTTTTTGAGCAAGCAGCTGATGGTTCGGATCAAGCAGACCGAGCTGGACCTGCAGGCGCAGCAGACCGTGCTCCAGATGGACAAGAAGACCGCCGACCGCAAACGCGACGACCTGGTGGCACAGAAGCAGCAGCTGGTCCAGCAGCAGGCGAAGGAGCAGGTGCTGGAGGCCAAGCTGCGCGCCTCGATCTCCCAGGTCAAGTGGGAGCTGAAGGCGATCAACGGCCAGTCGGCGGCGCTGGCCCAGCGGATCGCGGACATGGAGATCGCGCGCCAGGACGAGCTGATCGCCGAGGCGGAGCAGGCGGCCTGGCAGCAGGCCCAGTTCTGGATGCAGAACAACCTGTTCATCATCCCGACCGCCTCGGGCACGCACTCCACCAAGTACCCGCTCGTCTGGCCGCTGCAGCAGGGTACGATCACGCAGCTGTTCGGACCATCGACCCTGGTCTTCGAGCCGCCCGGTTTCGGCTATGCGCACTTCCACACCGGAGTCGACATCTCCTTCACCCAGGGGACTCCCATCCTGGCCGCTGATGACGGGATCGTGGTCGCGGCCGCCTCCAGCACCATGAACGGCCAGCTGGTCGGCTACGGCAACTACGTGATCCTGGCCCATCGCAACAACTTCTTCTCGCTCTACGGGCACCTGCTCGGCTTCACCGTCAAGGCCGGCGACACGGTCCACCAGGGCCAGCCGATCGGCGCCGAGGGCTCGACCGGCAACTCGACCGGGCCCCACGTGCACTTCGAGTACCGC
>VBIC01000193.1 GCA_005881425.1 Chloroflexota bacterium
CAGGAGATAGAGCAGGATGCCGGGATCGATCGAACCGGGACGAGTGCCCATCATCAGGCCCTCCAGCGGGGTCAGTCCCATCGAGGTGCTCAGCGAACGGCCGCCGGCGACCGCTGTGACCGAGCAGCCGTTGCCGAGGTGGGCGACGACCAGCTGGAGGTCGGCAGCGGGCCGGCCGAGCAGCTCGGCGGCTCGCGCGGTCGACCAGGCCACTGAGATGCCGTGGAACCCGAAGCGGCGAATGCCCCATTCCTCGAACCAGGCCGTGGGAACCGGATAGCGATACTGGGCCGGTTCGAGGGTGGCGTGGAAGGCGGTGTCGAAGACCGCCACCTGGGGAATATCCGGCAGCAGCGCCTGCGCGGTGCGGATAACCTGCGCCGCAACCGGATTGTGAAGCGGCGCGAACTCGGCCAGGGCCTCGATGCTTTCCAGGACGGTGCTGTCGACCCGAACCGGTTCACGAAAGCGCGTGCCTCCATGGACCACACGGTGGCCGACCGCCAGGGGACGGCCGCCGCGCGCCAGCTCGTCCACGATGTGGCGCACCGCCTGGTCCACGCCCCGCTCCTTTGAGGCGTCCGCTCCCAGCGCGCTCTCGGCGCGTCCGATCGTGACCGAGCCGCCGGCTTCGAGCAGGCTGCCCTTGAGCGAGCTCGATCCGGCGTTGAGGACGAGCACCGCCATGGCGCAAGACTAACCCGGCCGCCGCCGCAAGGCAGGGATCGCCCGGCTTCAGGCAAAGTAGTAAGCGAATGGCCCAGGCCGCGGCGACGAGCAGCGCACCGCTGACCGCCGACGAGCTCAACCGGATCGACGCCTACTGGCGGGCTGCGAATTACCTGTCGGTGGGGCAGATCTACCTGCTCGACAATCCGCTGCTGCGCCAGCCGCTCCGGCTGGAACACGTCAAGCCGCGGCTGCTGGGACACTGGGGAACGACGCCCGGGCTCAACTTCATGTACGTCCACTTCAACCGGGTGATCAGGGCCCGCAACCTGAACGCGATCTACGTCTGCGGACCGGGCCACGGCGGGCCGGCCATGGTCGCCAACGCCTACCTGGAGGGCACCTACACCGAGGTCTATCCCGACGTAACCATGGACGCCGGAGGCATGCGCAGGCTCTTCCGTCAGTTCTCCTTTCCGGGAGGAATTCCGAGCCACGTCGCGCCCGAGACGCCCGGCTCCATCCACGAAGGTGGTGAGCTGGGATATTCGCTGGCCCATGCCTACGGCGCGGTCCTCGACAATCCCGACCTGGTGGTCTTCTGCATCGTGGGAGACGGCGAGGCGGAGACCGGACCGCTGGCGGCCGGCTGGCAGTCGCCCAACTTCATCGACCCGATCCGCGACGGCGCGGTCCTACCGGTGCTCCACCTGAACGGCTACAAGATCGCCAGCCCGACCGTGCTCGCGCGCATCCCTGAGGACGATCTCCGCCGCCTCTTCGAGGGCTACGGCTACGCGCCCCACGTCATCGCCGGCGACCAGCCGGAGGAAATGCATCAGAAGATGGCGGCGCTCATGGACCGCGTGCTCGACGAGATCGCGAAGATCCAGACTCGGGCGCGCAGACACGACGATCCCAGCCGGCCGCGGTGGCCGCTGATCATCCTGCGCACGCCCAAGG
>VBIC01000145.1 GCA_005881425.1 Chloroflexota bacterium
GACCTGGCGATGGGCTACCTCTTCTCCTACCCGCTCCATTCCGGGGCCGACGGCAACAAGATCCTGTGGTACGTGCGGGCGCCTCGCGGCGGACAGACGCTGGAGGCGGACGGTCATCCGCTGGGAGCCGCGGGGCCGACCTCCCGTTTCAGCCAGCCTGACAACTCCGGGCCCGGCGAGATCTATCCCAGCGGCGTCTGGGTCCCCACTCCTGGGTGCTGGCGCTTCCACCTTGCCTGGAACGGCTACGCCGCCGACGTGGACCTGCTTTTCGACTAGTCGAGCGCCGCCAGCAGCAATCCGCCCAGGATGGCGGCATTCTTCAGGAAATGCGTGCGCTGCATCCCCCGCTGCTTGGGGTCGGTGACTTCCCAGAAGCGATGGCCCCCGAGCGTGGTCAGCACCGTTGACCCAGCGAGCGCGGCGGCGGCCAGCCGCGGCGCAATCCCGGCCGCGAGCATCCCGCCGGCGCCGACGTGGAGCATGGCGTTCAACCTGACGGCCTCCACCGGGTCGGTGGGCGCGAAGGGCACCATCGAGGCCACCCTTTCCACGACCGGGGCTGCGAGCTTGGCGCGAGGCGCCGGATCCTGCAGGACGCTCAGCCCGCCGTTGACGAAGACCGCCCCCAACAGAGGATGGGCCAGGCTGCGGATCAGCCGCATCACCTCACACTACCTACTATGAAGGGCGTGGCGCAGGCCCAGGCGCAGGCGACGCTGACCGAGATCCCCACCCTCCCGGACGTCCTCGACGCCCGTCGCCGCATCCGTCCCTACCTGCGGCCCACGCCCCTCTACCGATATCCCGCGCTCGACGGCCTGACCGGGACCGAGACCTGGGTCAAGCACGAGAACCACCTGCCGGTGGGGGCCTTCAAGGTGCGCGGCGGGGTCAACCTGGTATCGAGGCTGAGCCCCGGCGAGCGCGAACGCGGCGTGATCTGCGCTTCGACCGGCAACCACGGCCAGTCCATCGCCTACGCCGCGCAGCTCTTCGACGTCCCCGCGGTGGTCTGCGTGCCGGAAGGCGCCAACCCCGTCAAGCTGGCCTCGATGCGGGGCCTGGGGGCGGAGGTGGTCGCCGTCGGGCGCGATTTCGACGAAGCCCGCGAGCATTGCGAGCGCCTGGCCCAGGAACGCGGCTACCGCTACGTCCACAGTGGCAACGAGCCGCTCCTCATCGCCGGGGTTGCCACCTACACCGTGGAGATCCTCGAGGAACGGCCCGACGTCGAGGTGATCATCGTGCCCATCGGCGGCGGCAGCGGCGCCGCCGGAGCCTGCATCGCCGGCAAGACCATCAATCCGCGGCTGTCGGTGATCGGCGTCCAGTCGTCCGCGGCCCCGGCGGCCCACCGCTCCTGGTCCGCCCAGCGATTGCTCGAGGACCGCTGCGACACCTTCGCCGAGGGCCTGGCCACCCGAACCGCCTTCGCCCTGCCCCAGCGCATCCTCTGGGAGATGCTCGACGAGTTCATCCTGGTCTCCGACGCCGAGATCCGCTCGGCGGTGCGCTCCATGATCGAGACCACGCGCAACCTCACCGAGCCCGCCGGCGCCGCTTCGCTCGCGGCCGCGCTCCGCCTGGGCGATCGCCTGAGAGGCAAGCGGATCGCCCTGATCCTGAGCGGCGGCAACATCTCGCCGGCCCAGCTGCGCGACGCCCTCATCGACCCCCAGGCTTCCTTGCCGCTGTAGACGCACCTATGGTCGCCGTCTGCCCGTTTTCTTCGCGGTCCCAGGCCCCGAACAGCCGCGTGCGGCCCCGGCGCCGGATCGTGATCGGGACGCCCGGGTTCCAGAGCCGGCGCACGTTGACGAGCCGCCAGCGGCCCTCGCGGCACAGCTGGGGTGGAGACTGCCCCAGCGCCAGCAGGCAGAGCCCGCCGGTACAGGCCTGGCAGCGCCAGACATGGTGAGCGAAGCCCGCAAAGGCGCGCTCCACCGGGGTTCCCACCCGAATCACCACCACCAGAGTCGCTCCCCTGCCCACCCGGCTTCCAGCATACCCGGTCTGTGGACGACCGTGGACACCCGTGGTCGGGCGCAGCCTTTACGATACGGGCGGTGGCTGAGCCCGACCTGATCCCGATCAGCAAGGCGTCCTCCGAGTTCCGGCTGTCCCGCAGCGTGATCTTCAAGTACCTGCAGCAGGGCAAGCTCCAGCGCTGGCAGAAGATGGGCGACCAGCGGACGTTCATCGATCGCCAGGAGTTGAAGCGGCTCCTCCAGCCTCGGATCAAAGGCAGGCCCGACTAGCTCCTCCACCAGCCTCTCGCGCCTTCCGATCACACCTGTTTCCACGCCCGCCCCGTTAATCCGCGACCAATATACGAATCAGTATTGACAGCTGTCTGTCAAAGACTCCATCCCTCCTCCCCGCCCTGCAGAGGAGTCGCGACAGATAAGTAAGGATGCGGCGACGGCTACTCGACCCGGTACGCGGTGGCCTCGATCTCGACCAGCCACCTGGGATCCAGGAAGCCGCGCACCCCGATCAGCGCGGTCACCGGCTTGATCGCCCCGAAGACCTCGCTGTGCGCCTTGCCGATCTGCCGCCAGCGGCGAGGCGCCGTGGTGAAGATCCGGGTCCGGGTCACGTCCTCCAGGCCGGCTCCGACACCGGCAAGCGCCTCCTCGATCACGCGCAGGCACTGCCGCGTCTGCAGGTAGAGGTCGCCCTCCCCCACCGTGGAGCCATCGGCTGCGGTCGGGGCGCATCCCGAGACCTCGATCGCCGGCCCCACCCGCACCGCCCGGGCGTACCCGACCAGCGCCTCCCAGCGGCGCCCGGTGAGGAAGACCCGCCGATCCGCCACCGGGCTACTCTACTGGAGCATGGATGCGGGCGCGGGCCACGGGCGCGGCTTCGAGGACGTGGCGGACCGCTGGCTGCGCTGGGCCCGCACCCCGGAGCACGACGCCTACTGGGACTATCGCGATCGGTTCTTCGACGAGATCGTCCCGCCGCCGGGACGGCGGACGCTGGAGATCGGCTGCGGTGAAGGGCGCACCTCGCGCGACCTCCGAAGCCGCGGCCACCACCTGGTGGCCACGGACGTCTCGCCCACGCTGGTCGGGCACGCCCAGCAGGCGGACCCGGGGGGACGCTACCAGGTCGCGGACTCGACCCGGCTTCCCTTTGCCGACGGCGAATTCGACCTGGTAGTCGCCTACATGGTCCTGATGGACGTCGAGGACATGCCCGCCGCCGTGCGTGAGGCGGCTCGTGTGCTCGGACCATCCGGCCGTTTCTGCATCGGCGTTACTCATCCCCTGGCCGACTCCGGCTCCTTCGAGAGTCACAAGGACGACGCCCGCTTCGTCATCGAGGGGTCGTACCTGGAGCCGCGACGGATCGAGGTCCCGGTCGAGCGCGGCGGCCTGGCCTTCACCTTCACCGGCTGGGCCTATCCGCTCGAGGCCTACGCGCGGGCCTTCGAGTCCGCGGGCCTGCTCATCGAGAGCCTTCGCGAACCGCCGCGGCCAGACCGTACCCGGGAGCGCACCGCCGGCGAGAGCCGCTGGCGCCGCATCCCCAACTTCCTCTTCCTGCGCTGTATCAAGAGTGGCGGCTGACCGCCCCTGGAAAGCTCGAAGTCGCTGCCCTTTCGGGCAGTGCCGCTTGTCCGAATGCTTGCGTCTCCCGTCATTGACCGCGCGAACGATCGAGCCAAGGATCTAGTGCATAGCGGTATCCAGGTGCTAGCAGAGGCTTGGGACCTGCTGCTGAGGGGTCACCGAACGATAACGCGGTATCCGGACTTCGCCCGATCGTCACACTCCGTGCTCGATCCGCTCAGGGGTCGACATGGGCATTGAGTCCCGCCAGTTGGCCGCCTAGGCACAATGGGACTTGCACTCCGTACCTCGGGGCCCGTAACGGAGTCCCGGCAGCCGCAGAAGTTGACTACCCAACGTCCGGGCAGCCGGGCCCGTCCCAGCCTGCTGCCCGCCGACCTTTTGCCGGAGGAGATCCTCTATCTGCAGACCGCCGCCGGCAACGCCGCGGTGGTGGAGCTGATCGACGAGCGGCGCAGCGCGACCGCGACTGCCGGCCAGTCCCCCGCCGCTGAAGCTACCGCGACGCCGGGTGCCTCGCCTGGCGGTGCCGAAACCGCCGCCCTCCCAGGCGCCGCGCCGGGCACCGCCCCGGAGTCCAGTGCCGCGCCCGGCACCGCCGCCTCAGCCGCCAGCGCCCAGAACGCCTTCACCCCCGGCCCAGCGGGCGAAACCGCGGCCGCCGCCAACGGCACCGGATCATTCCTTAGCACGGCCTTCTCCAGCCTGACCTCATTCGGGATGGCGGGGGCGAGTGCGCTCGAAGGCACGGTGCTGACCATACTCGGCCTGGCCCCGGCCAAAGCGGCCGCGGGCCCGGCGGCAGACACTGCTGAGTCCGCTGCGGGCGGCGCACCTGGCCCGGATGGTCAGATGGCTGAGTCCGCTGGCAAGGGCACGGCTGCCGGCGCCGCCACCGCCGCCAGTGCCGGACCCGCCGGCGCCGCCGCGGCCGGCCCCACGGCTGAATCGGCTGGCAAGGGTGCCGCCGCAGGCGCCGCAACCACCACCGCCGCCAACGGCGTAGGCCCGGTCGGCGCCCCGGGCGTGGCCCATCCCAAGGTGGCGGCCCGCCCGGGCAAGGGCCATGGCCCGGCCGCGGCCGAGGCCGGCGCTGGAGCTTCCGGCCCCGCCGCTGCCGAAGGCCCCGCCGCCGCCGAGACCACGGCCGAAGGCCCGAGCGGCGCCGGCCCGGAGAGCGACGCCGGCTTCGCCCAGATGCAGTCGCGGGCGCATGGAGCGGCCGCCACGACCAAGGCCCACCGCCCGGCGGCGGAGAAGGTGGCCGAGGCTCATGGCGCCGCTGTGCCGCCGGCCAACGACGTCCAGAGCCAGGCGGCCGGGGCCCAGGTGGGCAAGATGTCGGCGGCGCCGCCCGGAGCCTTCGACAAGAAGGCCTTCATGGACGCGGTCCGCAAGGCGATCGAGGCCGCGGCGCCCAAGAACCTGGAAGAGGCCGACGACTTCAAGGGTTCAGGCAAGGCGGGCCAGGTCAAGGGCCAGGTGAGCGGGCTGGTCGGCGCCGACAAGCAGGCCGCCGAGGGCGACATCAAGCAAGCCACCACCGCCCCGCCCGACCCCTCCACCGCCAGGCCCAAGGAAGTGACTCCGATGGCGGCGGAGCAGCCGGGCGAGGCGCCGGCCTCGATCGGGGCCGCCGAGGCCATGCCCAAGCCCCGTCCCGCCGAGGAGAGCAACCTCTCGGCAGGCCCGCGCCAGGTTGACGACACGATGAAGGATGCCAGCGTCACCGAGGAGCAGCTGGCTCAGGGCAACGAGCCCCAGTTCAACGAGGCCCTGGAGCACAAGCAGACGGCCGAGGTCCACTCCCAACAAGCGCCCCAGGCCTTCCAGCAGGATGAGCAGAAGGTGCTCGCGAGCTCGCGGGAGCAGGCCACCAGCGCATCCGCGGCCGGCCTCAAGGGGATGCACGGGGCCAAGGTCAACGCGCTTACCTCGGTGATGGGCGGCAAGGCCGGGGCCAAGACCCAGGACGAGGCCAAGCGGGCCGAGGTCTCGAGCCACATCGAGTCCATCTACAACACCACCAAGCAGGACGTCAACGGGATCCTGGACGGGCTCAACGGCAAGGTCGACCAGGCCTTCTCGGAGGGGGAGGAGAAGGCCCGGACTGCCTTCGAGTCCTATGTCGACACCCGCATGAACGCCTACAAGGACGACCGCTACAGCGGCTGGACCGGCGGCCTCAAGTGGGCCAAGGACAAGCTCTTCGGCATGCCCGACGAGGTCAACGTCTTCTACAGCCAGGGCCGCGACCTCTACCTGCAGCGGATGGAGGCGGTGATCTCCGGCGTGGCCGACACCGTGGGCCGGGAGCTGATGGCGGCCAAGGCCCGGATCGCCAGCGGCCAGGCGGAGATCACCAAGTACGTGGCCTCGCTCCCCGCCCAGCTGCAGAAGGTGGGCCAGGAAGCCCAGGCCAGTATCCAGGGCAAGTTCGACGAGCTGCAGGGCGCGGTCGACAACAAGCAGGAGGAGATGGTCAGCCACCTGGCCCAGAAGTACGTCGAGTCCCGCAACGCGGTCGACGACCGGATCAAGGAGATGAAGGCGGCCAACAAGGGCCTGGTCGACAAGGCGATCGACGCCGTCAAGGGCGTGATCCAGACCATCCTCAAGCTCAAGGACATGCTGCTCAACGTGCTGGCCAGGGCGGCCAGCGTGATCGGCGGCATCATCTCGGCGCCGATCAAGTTCCTGGGCAACCTGGTCAAGGCCATCGGCCAGGGCCTGGGCCAGTTCGTGAGCAACATCGGCGAGCACTTGAAGAAGGGGCTTTTGGCCTGGCTCTTCGGCTCCCTGGGCGAGGCCGGGCTGACCATGCCCGAGAAGTTCGACCTCAAGGGCGTGCTCCACCTCATCCTGCAGGTCCTGGGTCTGACCTTCGACCACATCCGGGGCCTGGCGGTCAACATCGTCGGCGCCGAGGTGATGGCCCGGATCGAGCAGACCGTGGAGTTCTTCAAGGTCCTGGTCACCGAGGGCCCGGCCGGGCTCTGGAAGTGGATCCAGGACAAGCTGGCCGAGTTCAAAGCGAACATCATGGGCCAGATCATGGACTTCATCCGGAACTCGGTGATCATGGCCGGCATCCAGTGGCTGCTGGGCCTGCTGACCCCGGTGGGGGCCTTCATCAAGGCCTGCAAGGCGATCTACGACATCATCATGTTCTTCGTCGAGCGGGGCAGCCAGATCCTGGCCTTCGTCAACTCCATCCTGGATTCGGTGGGGGCCATCGCCGGCGGGGCCCTGGGCGAAGCCGCCAACTACATCGAGCAGAGCCTGGCCAAAGGCATCCCGGTGGCGATCGGCTTCCTGGCCAGCCTGCTCGGCCTGGGCGGCCTGGCGGACAAGATCAAGTCCATCATCCAGCGCATCCAGGAGCCCATCCACACCGTCATCACCAAGGTCCTCCACGTGGTCCTCAAGCCCATCAAGTGGATAGCGAGCAAGGTCAAGGCGGGCATGTCCTGGGCCAAGGCCAAGGTCAAGCAGGGCGTGG
>VBIC01000146.1 GCA_005881425.1 Chloroflexota bacterium
GTCTTGACGCCCAGGCTGGACAGGGCCCGGGCGTCGTTGGGGGTCAGGCCCAGCTCGCCGATCGCCCGGTTGCGCTCGCCTGCGGTGGCCAGGATGAAGTCGAAGATCGAGCGCCAGGCGGCGGCCGCCACCCTTGCCTTGTCAGGTCGGCTTGGTGCCATCGACCTCAGCCTACTCCACCTCGACGGTTGATTCAAGTTCATGAATTATAGGAGCGCTACGATATTTGCATTTATCAAAGCATGTGTGCTAGAACGGAAGCCAGCACGTTCAGGAGGAAATCATGAGCAGCTCAACCGTCTATGAGGCCGTCCGGCTCGACCGGCGGCGCTGGATCGCCCTCGGGTTGATCTCGCTGGCCCAGCTGATGGTCGCCCTCGACGCGACCATCGTGAGCATCGCGCTACCCTCCGCCCAGCGCGCGCTTCACGTCTCGGACGCCGAGCGGCAGTGGGTCATCACCGCCTACACCCTCGCCTTCGGCAGCCTGCTCCTTCTGGGCGGCCGGATCGCGGACATGCTGGGGCGCAAGCGCACCTTCCTGATCGGCCTGGCCGGCTTCATGGCGGCGTCGGCGCTGGGCGGCTCGGCCGGCTCGGGTGGCCTGCTGGTTGCGGCTCGCGCCCTGCAGGGCGCCTTCGCCGCGCTCCTGGCCCCGACCGCGCTCTCCCTGCTGGCGGTCACCTTCACCCAGCCGCGCGATCGGGCCCGGGCATTCGCGGTCTACGGCACCATCGCCGGCAGCGGCGCCGCGCTGGGACTCCTCCTCGGGGGCATCCTCACCCAATCGCTCAGCTGGCGCTGGTGCCTCTATGTCAACCTGCCGATCGGGGTCGTGGCCGCGATCGGCGGCATGAGGGTTCTCACCGGCGACCGGAATGCCTCCCTTGAGCCGCTCGACGCCGTGGGCGTGCTCCTGGGCAGCGGCGGGCTGGTCGCCCTCGTCTACGCCTGCACCGAGGCGGTGCGGCTTGACTGGCGGTCCGGCCCGGTGATCGCCCTGCTGCTGGCCAGCCTGGCCCTGCTCGCCCTCTTCACCGCCTGGGAGTCGCGCACCCGAGCTCCACTCCTTCCCCTGCGGATCGTTCTCGATCGCCGCCGCGGCGGCGCCGACCTTGCCGTCGCCCTCTCCATCGCCGGCATGTTCGGGGCCTTCCTCTTCCTCACCTATTACCTCCAGGCGGTGCTGCGTTTCAGCCCGGTCCTGGCCGGGCTCGGCTTCCTGCCTCTGACCCTCGCCATGCAGGCCGGCTCCTGGGGAATCGCGAGCCGGCTCATGCCCCACCTGCCGCCGCGCGCGCTGATGGCGCCCGGCGCCCTGGTGGCCGCGGCAGGCATGCTGGTGCTGACTCAGCTGCAGGTCGGCGGCGATTACTGGACCCGTGTCTTCCCCGCCGAGATCCTGCTCGGGATTGGAATCTCCTGCGTGATGGTGCCGGCTTTCAGCCTGGCCACCCTGGGCATCAACCCCCGCGAGGCGGGGGTGGCCTCGTCGGTGGTGAACGCGGCCTCGCAGGTGGGCGGGTCACTGGGCACCGCGCTCCTGAACACGATTGCGGTCGGCGCCGGCGCGGGCTACCTGGCGGTTCACGGCACGTCCGCCGCGACCCTGCCGGCCGCCGCCGTGCACGGCTATGCGGCGGCCAGCGGCGTGGCCGCCCTGTTCCTGGCCCTCGCCGGCCTCACCGCCCTGCTGCTGATTGACGCCGGCCGGCGGCAGGAGCGGCTACCGATGGCTGAAGGGCGCCACCGCCCGGCGCAGGACGTTTAGGATCGCGGGATCCCGGGGTTCACCGTGACGGTGCGGACTCGGGCAGGACCCGCAGGTCGATCATGTCGTGCAGGCGCTGAGCGGCCGTCCACGCCGCTTGTGGCGCCTCAGCCCGGGCCAGGACGAAGCCCGGTCGATCCTCTGATTCGCGGATCGCAGGCACGGTGTCGCCCGGCCGCAGCGGGAGGTCCAGCCGGACGCAGGCTGGGTCCCTTGAGACGGCTGCGGCATCGCCGATCGAGACCACGCGACCGGCGGGTGGCGTGAAGTAGAGGACGGCAGCCCCGCCCTGGATCCGCCAGCCTGACGGGTCCGGTACCCGGCCGATCAGCTGGTCGTAGACCAGCCCGTAGAGTTCGAGGCCGGTGACCAGCTCGACCATCAGGTGGATGTAGTCTCCGCCCGGACGGACGTGGACCTCGCCCAGGACGATACGGTCGCCGTCGATCCAGAATTCGACGTGGAAGACGCCGTACACCAGGCCCAGCGCCCGCAGCGCCGCCTCGACCACCTGGCGCGCCCGCCGGCTCGCTGGCTCAGGCAGGAGAGCCGGTATCACGTGGCCCCGCTCGATGAAGCAATCGGCTTCCTCCATCAGGTGTTTGGTCGTGAGCGTGATCACCTGAGGCTGCGCCTCGACGAAAACGCCCTCGGCGCTGTATTCCGTCCCCGATTGGAACTCTTCGATCAGGAAGTCGCTCCGGTGTCGCTCGGGAAGGGCGGCGTAGGCCCGCGCCGCGTCCGCCGGACCGCGCACGACGCCGACGCCGACGCTGCCCATGGCGTCCTTGGGCTTGACGATCCAGGGGCCCGCGCCCCCGCCTGTGACCACCTCCAGCGCGTCGCCGAGGCTCGAGCAGCGGCGCGCGCATGGTTGCGCAAACCCCGCCAGGCGAAGCGCCTCCCGGCAGGCGTACTTGTCGCGGACCGTGGCCACCGCCTTCCGGCCGTTGCCGGGCAGGCCCAGCGCCTCCGCAACCGCCGCGACGCTCTCCATGGCGTACTCTCGCCAGCCGAAGACGCCCACGAAATGCTCGCTCGAGGCATGCTCCAGGGCGATCTCCGCGCAGGCATCGGGCTGGTCGAAAGGGCCCCGGATCACGCGATCCGCGGCGGCGGCGATCTCCGGCGCCGAGTCCAGGTTGTCGGAGCTGTCCAGGAGCACCACCCGCAGCCCGCGCGTCTGGGCCTGGCGGACGCAGCGCATCCCCTGAGATGGCTTGGCCCCGCCGATGACGAGCAGAGCCGGCTGGGAGGCAGGACTCACACGGGCACGGAAACCTCGCCGATCAGCGGCCTGACGCTCGACGCCGCCTCATCCAGCAGGTCGGTCAGAGCCTGGTAGTCGGAATCCCGGGCGATGAGCGCGGCCACCCGCTGGAGGCGGAAGCTGTCGGGTGGCAGCTTGATCTCCGTGCCCAGCGGGACCTCGAGGAACAGGTGATGGAAAGCGGGATGTTCCATGGCGCCCTCCATCCCGGCAAGTCGCTCCAGCCGCCCCGGCCGGCCGGCCAGGACGTAGCGGACGCCGGCGTACAGTTGCTCCTTCGGAGTCAGCTCCAGCGGCTGCCCGGTGGCGACGCGGATGACGTTGCCGTAGAAATCGATCCCCGAGGCGGCTGGAACCAGGTGGGAGGCGATGTAATCGCCGGCCGCCCGGGCTCCGACTTCCATGAATCGGAATCCGTCCGGGGTGATCTTGGTTTCGAGGTGGAAGGCGCAGTTGTCGAGGCCCAGCGTCAGGACCACCTGGCCGGTCATGCGATCGATGGCGGCGCGCACCTCCGCCGGCAGCCGCGTCGGAAAGACGTGCTGGTACTCGAGATGAAAAGGATCGGTGGTCCACTTGTCGGTGATTCCGGCCACCAGGACCCGGCCGCCGCAGACGAATCCTTCGACGCTCACCTCGGGACCTGCCACCAGCTCCTCGACGATGAGCTCCGCACCGAAGTACCGGAAGACCGAATCGAACTCTGGGCGCGCGATGCGCTTCAGGTGGGCCAGCGCGGGCGCCAGGTCAGCCGGTCCATGCAGTTCGAAGATCCCGGTGGACCCTGAGGCCCCGGTGGGCTTGACCACGGCGGGCAGGCCGATCGATTCGACGGCGGAAGCCAGCTCATCGCCGGTCCGGACCAGGGCGAAGCGGGGAACCAGGCCGTCGATGTGGGACAGGGCTTGCTTCATGGCGAACTTGTTTCTCGCCTTTCGGGCGGCCGCCACCGGCATGGATGGGAGTCCGAGCATGTCCGCGATGCTGGCCACCAGCTCGACGTCGCTTTCCGTCCAGCTGGCCACCCCGCGGATGTCGTGACGCGTGGCCAGAGTCCGGGCGGCCGCTCGGGCACGATCTCCGTCGAAGCTGTCGACGATCACCAGCTCTTTGAGCAGAGGCCTGAGGTGGTCCGGCACCCTGGCCGCCAGCATCACGATGCCGTAGCCGAGGCGGCGCGCGGCCAGCAGGGATTCGAGCTGCTCGCGCCTGGTGCGTCGCAGGTTGACGAAGAGTACGGCAGGTCCGTCAGCCAAACCGAACCGCCCCCGGGCTCCTCGTCAACGCCTCGACGGCCACCCTTTCCAGCCCACACTACTACAGCGGGATCGGCCGGCTACGGGGGCGGCCACCCGTCAGACGGCCAGGTATCCGCCGTCGATCACGAAGGCCTGCCCCGTGATGTACGAGGACTCCCGGGAGGCGAGGAAGAGGACCAGTGAGGCGACGTCCTCCGGCTTTCCCTGGCGCTGCAGAGGAATGCGGGTCAGCATCCGGTCGAGGGTGCGCTTGCGGCTGCCCTGGCCGGCCCAGAAGGCGTCGTTGAAGGGGGTGTCGATCAGGCCGGGGCAGATGCAGTTGACGCGGATGCCGCGCGGCGCCAGCTCCGCGGCCAGGCAGCGGACCAGGCTGACGAGGCCGGCTTTGGAGGCGCCGTAGGCGGGACTCCGGGCCAGTCCGCGAAAGGCGGCGGTCGACGCGGTGAAGATCAGGCTCGGGGTCGGCGACCGGTCCAGGTGCCGGGCCGCTGCCTGCGCCAGCAGGAATGGCGCTCGCAGGTTGAGGTGCATGCTCTTCTCCCAGTCGGCGACGGTCCACTCCTCCAGCGGAGCCGTGATCTGGACCCCGGCGTGTCCGAAGACCACGTCGAGTCCGCCCAGCTGGGCGGCCGCCCGGGCGACAGCCTGGCGTGGTCCCTTTTCCGTGGCCAGGTCACAGACCAGCGCGATCGCCTGCCCTGGAAGGTCCTCGCCGGCGGCGCGCCCGGCAGCGTGCGCACTCTTGTCGACCACCGCCACACTGTCGCCGCGGGCGCGAAAGGCTCTGACCACGGCCAGGCCCATACCGCTCCCCCCACCCGCGACCAGGACCCGCGCCCGCGAGGATGGTCGAGGCGCTGCGGCCCGCGGCGTCACGTGTAGCAGGCGCAGCCCGCGGTGGTCCGGCGGATGACCCTGCGCTTGCCGGCATCCCGGACGGTCGCGGGCGGGCCCGCGAGCACCGTGCCGTCGCCTCCGATCAGGCGCGAACCCGGGCAGAGCACGATGATCGCGTACTGGGTGAACGGCGTCAGGCCGAAGCCGCAATGGACGGTGCCGTTCATCCCCCCGTAGACCTCGTTCATGCCCAGGTTTCCCGGCATCAGCTCGAGGGCGCCGTTGATCCCCACTCCCAGCTCCCAGATGATGCGGTAGCGTGAGTCGACCTCGAAAAGCGAGTCCAGCATCCGCGCCGCCGGTTCGGCATCGGGGTTGGCGGCTCGAACCGCGCTCACCACGCCGGCCCGGACGGTGGCGATCACCGCCTGGTCCTTCGCCGTCGCCAGCCGCTCGTAGAGACGCAGCTGGTCGGGCTGGCTGAAGGACGGCATTCCGGAGTGGACGATCGGCTGGCCACAGAGCGCCAGCTCACCATCGATCTGGAGTCGCAGGCTCGGGTCGAACTGCATCACCTGGGCGGGAAGGGCGCTGATCTCGCCCGGCGGACCGATCTGCTGCCCGCCCCAGTCCAGGACGCCGGCCTGAAGGTTCCACTCGTAGTCGGACCCCAGGTGCTGGAAGACGGCCTGGGTGCCATGGCGGTCGTCGACGATCTCCAGCCGATCGCTCGACTCCGCCAGCTCGAAAAAGCGGTCGGCGAAGGCTTGCTGAGCGCTGGGATCGGTGCGCTCCATGGCCTCGAGGAAATGGAGGACGGCCTCCAGCGAGGTGGGCGTGGAGTTGCAGGGCATCGCAACCAGCTTGCGGCCCCGGCCCAGCTGCTCCGGCGTGGGAGAGCGGAAAAGCCACTCAGGCGAGATGACCAGGATGTGCGCGGGCTCCGCGGCGGCTGAAAGCAGGTCCTCCACCGAGTCGCCCGCCTCGAACCCCAGCCTCTCGGTGCGCCTGTAGGCGCCGTCCGCTTCGATCACGAACCGATCCAGGAGGTCTGGGTTCGTGACCAGGTAGAAGCAAGCCCCCTCGGGCGCACCGAACTGGCGGTATCGTTGGGGGCGGACGATCACTCGTCCGCGTTCGTCCCTGCCGCTCATTCTCCGCTCCCGTTGAATGACCGCTGGGGAAGGCCGCAGTTGCCCTCCCCAGCTCGTCCCGTTACCCAAGCAGGGTGCCGAGATACTGGTCGTTCTTCTTGACCTTGATCTTGCGATCCTTCTTCACCCGAGCTCACCTCCTTTCCTCTACGGCACCTCCGGACGGCCGCCCGGACTGCACGCTCAAGGGATTGCTTCGGCTACGGACGTCCGGCGGATCGATTCGGTAGGCGTGCCGTGGACCAGGTCGCCGCCGGGCCCGACGACACGAACTCCCGGACAGATGATGTCCAGGTGGTACTGGGTGTAAGGCGTGAGGCCCAATCCCCAGTGCAGGGCTCCTTCGGTTCCGCCGTAGACCTCGTTCATCGCGTAGTTGCCGGGCAGGATGGTCAACGAGGTGTTGAGCGCAAACCCGATCTCCCAGACGATTCGATAGCGGGAGTCGACCTCGAACATGGCCTGCATCATCCTGGCCGTGCTGGCCACGTCGGGGTGGCTGGGGCGGATCTCGGTGATCGTGCCGTCGGCCACGGCCGCGATCACGGCGTGGTCCCTCATCGGCGCCAGCTTCTCGTAGATCCGAGCCTGGTCCTCGCGCGAGAAGGAGGGGGTGCCCGAGTGCAGGATGGGCTGGCCGCGGAAGGCGATCTCCCCGTTGATGGTCAGCCGCAGGTCCTG
>VBIC01000147.1 GCA_005881425.1 Chloroflexota bacterium
TACTCGACGCCGAAGCGATCGAGCAGGCCCGCGATGGCCAGCTTCTGCGCCGCGGTGAAATTGGCGGGCGCGAACTGCTCCCCCTCGCGCAGCGTCGAATCGATGATTCGAACCGCTCTTATCGTCATGGCACCTCCGAGAACACAAAAGCCTCAAGTCCTTCGGGACGAGAGGCTCTCTCGTGGTACCACCCGACTTCGCCGCCCCTTGCGGAAGCGGCCTCGGCGAGTCCGCGGTGTCAGCCTGAAGACTCCAGCCCGATCACGGAGGCTGCCCGGCTCGACCTACTGCGGCGCGGCGCCGGTTCAGTCTGCGGCTCGGAGGCCTTGTTCGGCGGAGCCCGGGACACCCCTTTTCAGCTGCCGGGGTCTCTCTGTCGTCCTGGCGTTCCGCGTACTCTCCCTCGTCGGCGCCTTTGCTATTGACTTGTTGCGCGCACCATAACGCCTCGCACCGCCGCTGTCAAGTCGATGCGGTCAGGCGACGGCTTCCTGGGCCACCAGCTGCTGGACGTACTCCGCCACCTGGCCTGCGACGTCTATCCCCGTGGCGGCGACGAACCCGTGGAACTCCGGCGTGTAGTTGACCTCGTTGACCAGCAAGCCGTCGGGACTCTCCAGGAGGTCGATGGCCAGAAAGCCGCCACCAACGGCTGAGGCCGCTGTCAGGCAGAGCCGGTCCAGCTCGGAGGTCACGGGGCAGGGCGCCGGCTCCCCGGCGCGGGCGGTGTTGGTGATCCAGTGGTCGGAGCGGCGGTAGATCGCTCCGACTGTCCGGTCGCCGATCACCAGGGCCCTGATGTCACGCTGCGGCTTGTCGACGTACTCCTGCACGTAGAAGATGCCGTGCTGATAGGAGCCGAGCACCTCCTTGTGCTCCAGCACCGCCTCGGCCGCGTCGCGGTCGTTGATCCGGGCCAGCAGCCGGCCCCAGGACCCAACCATGGGCTTGAGTACTACCGGATACCCGATGGCCTCGATCGCGGCGAGGGCCGCCTCGCGGGTGAAGGTGACCACGGTCTTGGGGATGGGCAGGCCGGCGGCCTCGAGGGCCGAGCTGGTCAGGATCTTGTCGCCGCAGATCCGGGCGGTTTCGGCGCTGTTGACGGTGGGAATCCCGGCCCGGTTGAGCAGGGTCAGGGCGTAGAGAGAGCGGCCGTGATGAATCGAGCGGTCGAGCACCAGGTCGAATGGCGGCCGGGTGTTGCCGATGGGAAGCTGCAGGGTTGCCTCGTCGAGACGCTCGAAGGCCAGGGCGCGGGCACGCAGGGCTTGAAAGAGGGCTTTCTCCTCCACCCGCACCCGCGAACACAGGATCCCGATCATCCTTGCCCTGAGCATACAGGCTGCGGTATATTTATGCAACGTCACGGTACCCAGGCAAGGAGGCTGCCCATGCTCGCCGTCAAGAGTCCGCTGCTGCAGAAGATCGAGAACACTCAGGTCGCCAGCGCCCGCCGGGTCGCGCTCGCCTACTCGGGCGGCCTCGACTCGTCCCTGTGCGCCGTGCTGGCCAGGGAGAAGTACCAGGTCGAAGCGCTCTATCCGATCACCGTCGACGTCGGCCAGGGCGACGATGAGATGCAGGCGGCGCTGGACAAGGCCAGGGTGCTCAACCTCTCCCCCATCGTGATCGACGCCAGGGAGGAGTTCGCGACGGAGTGGCTGACCAGGGCGATCCAGGCCAACTCCAGCTACGAGGGCTACCCGGTCTCGACCTCGATGACCCGCCAGCTGATCGCCAGGAAGATCGCCCTCAAGGCGCTGGAGCTGGGCTGCGACGCGATCATGGAAGGGAGCAGTGGCAAGGGCAACGACCAGTACCGCATGCACAACGTCTTCAAGCTCTTCGCGCCCCAGCTCAACGTCCTCGTGCCGGTGCGCGACTTCGACCTCACGCGCGGCGAGGAGGAAGAGATCTCGAAGCAGCTCGGCATCCCGATCACGGAGGTCATGCAGGGTGGCGACGACAAGACCATGTGGTGCCGCAGCCTGGCCTCCGGCGCCATCGGCCTCAACCAGGCGATCCCGGAGAACGCCTGGCTCTGGTGGAAGCCGCCGGGCAAGACCCAGGCCCACCCCTCCCACGTCGCGGTCACCTTCCAGGAGGGTGTTCCGACCGCCCTCAACGGCAGCCCGCTGCCGCTTCCCGCGCTGGTGCAGCAGCTCAACGGCATCGCCGGTGCCCACGGAATCGGCAAGATCGACATCTTCGAGGACGGGATCATGGGCCTGAAGTCGCGCGAGCTCTACGAGGCTCCCGCCGCCACGGTCCTGCTCGCCCTCCACCGTGACCTCGAGGGATTCACCCTGACCAAGGAGGAGCTCGACTTCAAGGCGCTCGTCGACCATAAGTGGGCGGCGCTCGTCTACCACGGCGCCTGGTTCAGCCCGCTCAAGTCCGCCCTCGACGGTTTCATCGGCGTCGTCCAGAAGCAGGTGAGCGGCACGATCGAGGCCGACCTCTTCCAGGGGAGCGTCGACATCACGTCACGGCAGAGCGAGCACGCCCTGTTCTTCCCCGAGATCCGCGGGCTCCAGAGCCGCAGCTTCAACCAGCAGCTCTGCGGTCCGGCGGCCCAGATCGCCGGCCTGCCCTGGGAGGTGCTGGCCAAACGAGCGGCGAAGCTGAAGGCCTGAGCGCGGCATCGCGCGGCGGCCGGCTGGCGAAGGAACCGGATCCGGTGGTCGACCGGTTCCTTCGTTCTCTGCCCTTCGACCGGCGGCTCTGGCGTGAGGACGTCGCCGGCAGCCGAGCCTACGCGCGGGCGTTGAGCGCGGCCGGCGTCCTCAGCCCGGCGGAGACGGCCGCGATCGACGCCGGCCTGGAGGGGATCGCCGCGGCGCTGGAGGGGGGCGCGCCCCTGGCCCAGGAGGGCGAGGACGTGCACATGACGATCGAGGGCCTGCTCACAGAGCGAATCGGCCCGCTGGGCGGCAAGCTCCACACCGGCCGCAGCCGCAACGACCAGGTGGCGACCGACCTCCGCCTCTACGTGCGGCAGGCCGGCGCCCAGGTGCTGGAGGCGCTGGATCGGCTCTCGGGGGCGCTGCGGGCCCGAGCCGCGGAGCATATCGGAACCGTGATGCCGGGCTACACCCACACCCAGCGGGCTCAACCGGTCCTCCTCGCTCATCACCTGCTGGCCTACTTCGAGATGCTGCGCCGCGACCGGGGCCGCCTGGAGGACGCGCTGGAGCGCACCGAGGTCATGCCTTTAGGCGCCGGCGCGCTGGCGGGAAGCGGGTTTCCGATCGACCGCCAGCAGCTCGCCCGGGAGCTGGCCTTCAATGCCGCCAGCGCCAATTCCCTGGACGCCGTCTCCGACCGCGACTTCGTGCTCGAGCTGCTGGCGGCGCTCAGCATCGTGATGATCCATCTCTCCCGGCTGGCAGGCGAGATCGTGCTCTGGACCAGCGCCGAGTTCGGCTTCGCCGAGCTCCCCGACTCACTCGCCAGCGGCAGCTCGATGATGCCCAACAAGAAGAACGCGTGCGCCGCCGAGCTGGTCCGCGCCAAGAGCGGGCGCGTCACCGGGGCGCTGGTGGCGATGCTGATGGTGCTCAAGGGCCTCCCCCTCGCCTACAACCGCGATCTCCAGGAGGATAAGGAGGGTCTGTTCGACGCCGTCGATACCACCCTCGACTCCCTGGCGGTGGCGGGGATCCTGGTCCAGGGCCTGGAGTTCAAGGTCGAGCGCATGCGCGCGGCGGCGATCGAGGGCAACACGCTGGCCACCGAGGCGGCCGACTACCTGGTGCGCAAGGGTCTCCCCTTCCGTGACGCCCATCGCGCCGTCGGGTCGGCGGTCTCTTACGCGACCGGCGCCGGCCGTCCCCTCGAGGGCCTGACGCTCGACGAGCTGCGCCGCTTCAGCCCGCTCTTCGAGGCGGACGTCTTCGAACATCTGACCCTGGAGCAGGCGCTGCGCGCCCGCGCGGTTTACGGAGGGACTGCGCCCGCCCGGGTCGAGGAAGCGCTCGCCGATGCAGAAGCGTAAACGCCAGGAGGCCATCCTGAGCCTGATTCGCAAGCACGCCATCGCCACCCAGGAGGAGCTGGTGGCGCACCTGCGCCGGGCCGGGGTGGCGACGACGCAGGCCACCGTCTCCCGTGACGTCGCCGAGCTGGGGCTGGTCCGCCTTCCAGGGTCCGGCCTCGGCCGCTATGCCCAGCTCGGCGAGGGCCAGGGGGCGGCCTCCACCGCGGCGCGTGAGGAGCGACTGCAGCGCCTCCTGCGCGACCTGCCGCTCACCGTTCGCCGCGGTCAGGGGCTGGCGGTGCTGATCTCCACGCCCGGGTCTGCGGCACCCATCGCCTCCGGGCTCGACGCGACGGCCTGGCCCGAGATGGTGGGTACGGTCGCGGGCGACGACACGGTCTTCGTCGCGCTCGCGCCTCAGCCGCGCGCCTACTCGGCTCTGGCTCAACGCCTGGCCCGCCTGGGAGCGTTCGTGGAGCCCGAGGACTAGGCGGCAGAGGAGTTCAGGCAGATGGAACGGATCGTTCTCGCCTATTCCGGCGGCCTGGACACGACGGTCGCCGTGCGCTGGTTGCAGGAGGCCCGCGGTTTCGAGGTCGTCACGCTCACGGTCGACCTGGGGAGCCAGCCCGAGGTGGAGGCGATCCGTGCCCGGGCGCTGGCCGCGGGCGCGATCGAGGCCTTCGTGGTGGACGCCCGCGCCGAGTTCGTGGAGCGCTACTGCTGGCCCGCGCTCCAGGCGGGCGCCCTCTACCAGGGCCAGTACCCTCTGGCGACCGCGCTCGGCCGCCCGCTCATCGCCCGGCACCTGGTGGCCGCCGCCGAGCGGGTTGGAGCGGGGTGGATCGCCCATGGCTCCACCGGCAAGGGCAACGACCAGGTTCGCTTCGACGTCGCCACCGGCGCCCTGAAGCCAGATCTCAAGGTGCTGGCGCCGCTGCGCGACGGCATGACCATGACCCGGGAGGAGGAGATCGCCTACGCCCGGTCGCATGGGCTCCCGGTCAAGGTCACGGTCGAGTCGCCTTACAGCGTCGACGAGAACCTCTGGGGACGATCGATCGAAGCCGGCCTGCTGGAGGACCCGGGCCTCGCGCCGCCGGAGGAGGCGTTCCTCTGGACCAGCTCGATCGACGCTGCCCCGGCGACGCCGCTGACGATAGCTCTCGACTTCGAGTCCGGAGTCCCGGTCGCCCTCGACGGCTCGCCTGCCGACCCGGTGACTCTGCTGGACCGGCTGAACCGGCTGGGCGGCGCCCACGGCGTCGGCCGCATCGACATGATCGAGGACCGTGTGGTGGGCATCAAGTCGCGCGAGGTCTACGAGGCTCCCGGCGCGGTCATCCTCCACCTGGCCCACCGGGCCCTGGAGGAGCTGGTCCTCAGCGCCGAGGCCGCGCGTTTCAAGGCCATCGTGGCCCAGGAGTACGCGCGCCTGGTCTACGAAGGCAAGTGGTTCGCGAGCCACCGCCTGGACCTGGACGCCTACGTCCGCCACACCCAGCGCTTCTGCAGCGGCCACGTGGAGGTCGTGCTCCACCGCGGCAGCGCGCGGATCAGCTCGCGGTCGGCGCCCGCCTCCCTCTACCGTTCCCGGCTCGCCACCTACTCGGCCGGCGACGAGTTCGACCGTGAGGCGGCGGCCGGCTTCATCAAGCTGTTCGGGCTTCCGATCCGGACCCAGGCCCAGGTGCAGGGCCTAGAATCGACGGACTCGCAATGCCCGACGCCGCATCCCCCTACAAGCGCAACAGCGCCCGCCTGACCGAGGGCCAGGACCGCGCCCCGGCCCGCGCCATGCTGCGCGCCATCGGCTTCAGCCGTGAGGACCTGTCGCGCCCACTGGTCGGGGTGGCCCACAGCTGGATCGAGACGATGCCCTGCAATTTCACCCACCGCCGCCTGGCGGAGCAGGTGAAGCGCGGCATCCGCGCCGCCGGTGGGACCCCGATGGAGTTCAACACCATCGCCATCTCCGACGGGGTCACGATGGGGACGGAGGGCATGAAGGCCTCGCTGGTCAGCCGCGAGGTGATCGCCGACTCGATCGAGCTGGTGGCGCGCGGCCACCTTTTCGACGGCCTGGTCTGCATCGTGGGATGCGACAAGACGATCCCGGCGGCGGCCATGGCCCTGGCCCGCCTGGACATACCCGGACTGGTCCTCTACAGCGGCACCATCGGCGCCGGACGGTACGACGGCCGTGACATCACGCTGATGGACGTCTTCGAGGCGGTCGGCGCACGGGCCGCGGGCTCGATCGGCGATCCCGAGCTGCTGGCCATAGAGGAGGCGGCCTGTCCGGGCGCCGGCGCCTGCGGCGGCCAGTTCACCGCCAACACCATGTCGACCGTGATGGAGTTCCTGGGACTGAGCCCGGCGGGCGCCAACGAGATCCCGGCCATGGACCAGAGGAAGGACCAGGCGGCCTTCGATGCCGGCCAGCTGGCGATGCGCCTGCTTGAGAAAGGGGTCCGGCCCAGGTCCATCCTGACCCGGGAGGCCTTCGAGAACGCGATCGCATCGATCGCGGCGACAGGCGGCTCGACCAACGGCGTGCTCCACCTGCTGGCCATCGCCCGCGAGGCCGGCGTCCCGCTCACGATCGACGACTTCGACCTGATCGCCACCCGGACTCCGATCGTGGCCAGCCTCAAGCCGGGCGGCGCCTACGTCGCCGTCGACCTGTACCGCGCGGGCGGACTCTCCCTGGTGGCGCAGCGGCTGCTGGCGGGTTCACTGATCCACGCCGATGCCCGCACCGTCGACGGCCGCACGCTGGGCGAGGTTGCGCGGGCAGCGTCCGAGAGCCCCGGTCAGCAGGTCGTGGCCACGCTGGAGCGGCCGGTCAAGGCCCAGGGAGGCCTGGCCATCCTGCGCGGCAACCTGGCGCCCGAAGGTTGCGTGGTCAAGCTCTCAGCCCATGAACGGAGGTCTCATCGAGGGCCGGCGCGCGTCTTCGACAGCGAGGAGGCGGCGTTCCAGGCGGTGACCCGTCGCCAGATCAAGGCGGGCGACGTGGTCGTGATCCGCTATGAAGGACCGGCCGGGGGTCCGCGCTGGTCGGGGAAGGGCTGGGCGACTCGATCGCGCTGATCACCGACGGCCGCTTCTCGGGCGCCACCCACGGGCTCATGGTGGGGCACGTCGCACCCGAGGCGGCCCGCGGCGGCGGGATTGCCGCCCTCCGCGACGGGGACACCGTCTCGATCGACGTCGACCAGCGGCAGGTCAACGTCGAGCTGCCCGAGGGTGAGCTGGCCGAGCGGCTCGAGGGGGTGAAGGCGCCCCCGCCCCGCTACACCGAAGGCGTCTTCGCCAAGTACGCCGCGCTCGTCTCCTCGGCCAGCGAGGGCGCCGTCACGGTAGCCCCTCCAGGCCCCTGACCCACGCTCGCGATTGACGCAAGGCGGCCCGGTTCGCTAGGCTGGCCGCACCGCAGGTAGTTGATTTAGTCGATCAGACAACTCAACAATTTCTACACCCTGCGCACGGAGGAGATCATGGCTGCGACCCTCGATCAGAGTGCCCTGAAGGTGACCCAGGCGGGGATCGTCAGCACGCTGCTGCTGGCCTTCCTGCTCGACGCCCTCTGGCCGGCCGCTGCGATCTGGGTGCCGCTGCTGGCGGTCGTGATGCTGGTGGGCAGCGTCGAACCGCGCCTGGCGCTCTTCCGCCAGATCTACCTGCGCCTGCTGCGTCCCTCCAACCTGGTGCGCCCCCGGGTCATCGCCGACAGCATGAGGCCGCACGCCTTCGCCCAGCAGATGGGCGGCTCGATGCTCCTGCTGGCCAGCCTCTTCCTCTTTCCGTTGAACAACGCGGTCATCGGCTGGGGACTGGTCTGGATCGTGATCGTGCTGGCCTTCGTCAACTTCGCCTTCAACTTCTGCCTCGGCTGCCAGATCTTCTACCGGCTGGAGCGCTTCGGCCTGGTCAAGGCCTAGGCCCGATGCCGCAGCCCGCCCTCGACCTTCTGCTGCGGGTGCTCATCGTGGCGCTCGTCGCGCTCCTGATCCTGGCCCTCCGGCCGCTGCTGATGGCCGGTCGCCAGTCCCGCCGCCGGCGTGCGCTGGCTGCCGGCGCGCTCCCCGAATGGCGCACCGGGCGCCCCCTGATCCTTCTCTTCACGGGGTCGGTGTGTGCTGACTGCGTCCGCCAGAAGGATGTCCTGTCTCACCTCGATCAGGTTGGCGAGCCCGTCGCGGTCCGCGAGGTGATGGCAGCCAGCGCACCCGACCTGACAGGGCGGTTCGGCATCCGCAGCGTGCCCTCGACCGTCGTCCTCGACGGCGACGGCCGGCCCACCGCCGTCAACTACGGCCTGGTCGACACCGCCACCCTGCTCAGCCAGCTCGCCGGCTGAGGCTGCTTTTTCCTCACAGCCGGCTGAATGCGTTCTCGCGCTACGGTTTCTTGAAAATCTCGTGCCCGCCGATCCGGCGCCACAGGACGCGCCGCTCGCTTGCAACCGTCACCCACTGGAACGTCGCCCGCCCATCGGGGCCCTTAAAGGACCAGGTCATCTCGAAGATTGCCGCGGTTCCGACTACGTGCTTGACACGCAGCTTGCTTGGCCATCCGCGGCTGGGATCCTTCAAGTAGCGATCGCAAGCCGGGGAGAACTCGTCCTTCGCAACCTTGCGAAAGAGCCCGTACTCGCCAGCCGATAGCTTCCTCAGGTCGCTTTTGAACTGGGGCGCCACCTCGAACTTCAAAGCCCAACGGCGATATTACAGTATTGCAGCATTTCTCCAATGCAGACTTGCACCCTGCTACAATTGGCCGATCGTGGCAATGAGTTCGCGGCCGTACCCACGTAAGGCGGCAAAAAGGTATCTAACGGTCAGGGAGCGCGGTATCGTTACCCTTCCCCCGGACATTCGCCATGAGTACCATCTAGACAATCCTGGCGTCCAGCTTGAGTTGGTGACTCGCCCAGGTGTCATCGAGTTGCGCCCCCAGATTCCCATCCCTGCTGATCAGGCGTGGTTCTGGACTCCCGAGTGGCAGAATGGAGAACGCGCCGTCGACGCTCAGGTGGCCGCCGGCAAGGTAACCACCTACAACGATGTCGACGAGTTCCTGGTCGCTATGGACAGGGTGAGGAAGACCAAGCGTTCCACGATGGTTACTCACCGGCGTCGGCGTGCCCGGCCATGATGTCGAACGACCAGAGCTGCGGGAAAGCGAGCGGCACGATGGCGCAGCCGGCGAGGCACATGGCGCCACCCAGCACGGTAGCGATCTCGGGCGATAGCGCGGTGCCCACCGCGCCCGCCCGCACATCGCCCAGGTAAGGCCCGCCGACCACCACCATCGAGCCCACCGCCGACAGCCGTCCGCGCAGGCGGTCGGGGGCGATCGTCTGCTGGATG
>VBIC01000148.1 GCA_005881425.1 Chloroflexota bacterium
CATCGAGAAGGGAAGGATCGCCGACCAGTGCGACGTGCACGCCGCCCGGGAGCGGGACCTGGTCCGGCGCTACCTGGGAGTCTAGCTCCGGCCAGCCCCTGCGGCGGTCAGGATCGGACGCAGGTCCTCCAGGCGGTCGAAGAGATGCCAGACGTAGGCGCCCGCCCCTCGCTCGCGATGGGGATGCAGGTCGCGCAGCGCGGGATCGTTGCGGTAGCTGTCCAGGGCTGCCCGGGATTCCCACTCGACCAGGATCATCACCTGGCGAGGTTGGACGTCGCCGGTCAGGCTCTCCCGAAACCGCCCCAGAGCCACGACCCGGCCTCCGTGGGCGGTGACCTCCTGGGCGGAGTGGCGTGAGTAGGCGAGGTATTCATCGCGGTCCCGCACGTCGAAGAGGTTGAGCGCGTAGATGGGTCCATCCACGCGGCAAGTATGCGCGAGCCGGCTGAGGGTCGGCGTTAAGTAACGGCGGGCCAGCTGCTGCGGGCCGCAGCGACCTCGAAGTCGATCCCGCGGCTGCGAGCGTCGGGTGCTCGATCTCCTCGGCGGCCGTCGCGCGCCGGCGGCGCAGCAGGTGCTGCCGCTCCAGGAGAGCCCGGTTGAGGGCGCGCCGGCCGAGCACGGTCTGCATCGAGGCGATCTTACGCAGCCCCCGGCGGCCCCACACCCGGGCAGCCGAGCGCGGAATTATATAGGTGCGGCGCGGGTTTCCGTATGACGGAGGAGACACGTCTCCAGGAGGATCAATGGCACAGATAACCGATCGGCAGAAGACCGAGATCGAGTGGGATCAGAACGCCGTTCCGGCCTTCACGGCGATTGCGGGCGGGCGGCGGGTGCGGGTCATCTTCGGCGGCCAGACGGTCGCGGACAGCCGGCGCGCCCTCCTGGTGCTGGAGCGGCAGCGCCTCCCCGTCTACTACTTCCCGGTCGAGGACGTGCGCCGGGAATGGCTGGCGCCCTCGGGACACCAGGAAGCGCATTCGGGCCACGGGGCCGCGAGCTACTGGACGGTCACGGTGGGGAAGAAGAACGCCCAGCGGGCCGCCTGGAGCTACGACAAGCCGGAGCACGCCGAGCTGGCCGGCCACCTGGCCTTCGTCTTCCAGAAGATGGACGCGTGGTTCGAGGAGGACGATGAGATCTTCGCCCACCCCCGCAGTCCGTACCACCGGGTCGACGTCCTGAACAGCAGCCGCAGGGTGAAGGTCGTGATCGACGGCGAGCCGGTCGCGGAGTCGGACCGGCCCCGGATCCTGATCGAGACCGGCCTGCCGCCGCGCTACTACCTGCCCAAGGTGGACGTGCGCCTGGACCTGCTGACGCCCACCGCGACCCACACCCGCTGCCCCTACAAGGGCGAGGCGTCGTACTGGTCGGTAACGGTCAACGGTAAGGAGCACAAGGACATCGTGTGGGGCTATCCGGCGCCGCTCTCGGAGTGCTCCAGGATCGAAAACCTGGTCTGCTTCTACAACGAGAAGGTCGACCTCTACCTGGACGGCGAGCTGCAGGAGCGCCCCAAGTCACCCTGGTCGTAGGCCAGCCAGGGGCCAATGTGCTACAATGTAGAACATGGCTGCGCGGGTAGGCATCAGGGAGCTGCGGCAGAACGCCAGCGCGGTGATCCGTCGCGCCGCGGCCGGGGAGACGATCGAGGTGACGGACCGCGGCCGTCCGGTTGCGAGGATCGTGCCGTTACGGGCGGCAAGCGTTCTGGATCAGATGGTCGCCGAAGGACGTGCCACCCGGGCCAAGGGGAATTTGCTGGACCATAAGCCCCTTCCGCCTGTTCCGGGTAAGCCGCTGCTCTCCGAGATCCTGGCCGAGATGCGTCGTGACGAGCGCTGACACCGCCTATCTTGACGCATCCGCGGCCCTCAAGCTGGTCATGCGTGAGCCCGAGACGCCGGCCCTGCGTAGGGACCTTACCCGTTGGCGGAAAATGGCATCGTCCGCTCTCCTTCGCGTCGAAGTGGTGCGCGCGGTCAGGCGTGCGGGCCTTCCCGGATTCCTGGGTGAGGCGCGGCGCCAGCTGGCGGACATTTACCTCATCGGGTTGGATAACGATGTCCTCGAGCGGGCTGCTGTCCTGGATCCGACTAGCGTCCGCTCTTTAGACGCCATCCATCTGGCGGCGGCCCTGAGCCTGGGACCGGCGCTTGGCGCGGTGCTCACTTACGACGAGCGAATGAGCGCGGCGGCCCGGGATCTGGGACTGCCCGTCCGATCGCCGCGCTGACCGTCACCAGGTCGTGATTTGACAGGGGAACCTGGATCAGGTAATAATGTAGTGCTTCACTATGCAGCCACTCGGAATCAAGCCTGACTGCCGCTTCAACGGCTTGCTCGCCCTGGATCGGGCCAGCAGGCTCTACGACAGCCGTTTCCGCCAGGCGCTCGCGGCCTCGAACCGGGCCCTCTCCGAGAAGGAGACCCGGGCCGTCGAGGCCATGACGGCATTGCGCGTGACCTCCAAGATGATGCGCCAGCTGATGGACCGCTGGGCGGAGAAGCACGGCCTGAGCGAAGGCCGGCTTCACGTCCTGTTCCAGCTCGCCGCGGCGTCCGGGCATCGGCTGCCGCTGGGCGAGATAGCCGAGCAGCTGGAGGTCAACGTCACCGGGCTGATCGACCACCTGGAGCGCGACGGGTTGGTGGAACGCATCGACGACCCGCAGGACCGGCGGCTCACCTACGCCCGGCTGACCCCGGCGGGCGGCAAGCGGCTGGAGGGTATGAAAGGCCAGGGCCTGCAGTGGCAGATGAAGATCGCGTCGGGACTGTCGATCGAAGAGCTGGAGCAGCTCCGGCATTCCTGTTTGAAGCTGATCGAGAACATGACCGGCGCGCGTGTCGCCGTAGGGAGGAGCGCATGAGTCAGCAACCACAGCGACAGCCGGCGAGCGACCCGCAGGGAACGCACCTGACCGAGGGCCTGGGCCGGTGGGCGACCATCGGGGTGGTCGCCGGAACCATGATGGCTCTGCTGCTGGCCGCGCTCGACCAGACGATCGTGGGCACCGCCATGCCGCGGATCGTGGCCGAGCTGAACGGCCTCAGCTACTACTCCTGGGTGATCACGGCCTACCTGGTCGCCTCCACCATCATGGTCCCGATCGCGGGCAAGCTGGGCGACCTCTTCGGGCGCAAGCCGTTCCTGCTCGCGGGCATGGTCGGCTTCGTCGCCACCTCCGCCCTCTGCGGCCAGTCGCACAACATGCTCGAGCTGGTCGTCTTCCGCAGCATCCAGGGTCTGTTCGGCGGCACCCTCTTCGCGACCGTCTTCGCCGTCATCGGCGACCTGTTCCCGCCCGCCCGCCGGGCCCGGCTGCAGGGCCTGTTCGGCGCAGTCTTCGGCCTCTCTTCCATCCTCGGCCCGACGGCCGGCGGCTACATCACCGACAACTGGGGCTGGCGCTGGGTCTTCTACGTCAACCTTCCGGTGGGGCTGATCGCGGTCCTGCTGGTCGTCGCCACCATGCCCTACGTCCGCTCCAGGGCGTCCCTGCGCGACATCGACTGGCTGGGAGCGGCCGTGCTCAGCGCCGGCCTGGTGCCGCTCATGATCGCGCTCTCCATCACCCGCGACCACGCCTGGACCTCCCCCGAGGTGCTCGCCCTGCTCGCCTTTGCCGGCGCGATGCTGGTCAGCTTCTTCTTCGTGGAGCGGCGCAGCGAGAACCCGATCGTGCCCTTCGCGCTCTTCAAGAACTCGACCTTCAGCGTCTCCATGATCGTGGGCTTCATCAGCGGCTTCGGCATGTTCGGCACCATCATCTTCGTCCCACTCGTCTACCAGGGCGTGCTCGGGGTGACCGCGACCAACTCCGGCCAGCTGCTGACCCCGATGATGCTCGGGCTGATCGTGGCCAGCACGATCGTGGGCCAGGCGATGGTGCGGATCCGCTACTACCGATTCCTGGGCACGGCGGGGATCGCGGTGATGCTGGTCGGCATGTGGCTGCTCTCGCAGGTCACGGTCTCGACCTCCCGCTTCGAGGTCGTGCGCGACATCGTGATCGTGGGCGCGGGCCTGGGCTCCACTTTCCCGCTCTACCTGACCGCGGTCCAGAGCGCGCTCCCGCGCCAGTTCCTGGGTGTCGCCTCTTCACAGGTTCAGTTCTGGCGGCAGATCGGCGGAACTCTCGGAACCGCGATCCTGGGCGCCGTCCTCAGCCAGCGGCTGTCAGTCAAGATCAGCGAGCAGCTGGGCGCGCTCCACCTGCCCTCGCAGGCTCTGCGCTTCGTCCCCAGCGGCGGCAACCCGCAGTCGATCTTCGACCCGACCGCGATCGCCGCCCGCCGCGCCCAGGCGGCAACCCTCGGGCCTCAGGGCGCCGCCATCTTCGACAACGTGCTGCACGCGATCCGGGCCGGGCTGGCCGCCACGCTCCACGAGGTCTTCCTCTACGGAGCCGCGATCCTGGTGCTGGCGCTGATCGCCTCGGTCTTCCTCAACGACGTGCCCCTGCGCGGGCCCGTCCAGCAGCAGCCCGGCGAGGAAGGCGCCCCCATAGCCGCCGCCTGATCCGGACGCGGCGTAATACATTCTATCGCTAGATGTGATACGATGATGGACCGTGAAGAGTGTGCGGCTCGATGAGCGCACGGCCGCCCGATTGCGGGAGGCTGCCCGTCTCGCGGGCGTTTCCGAATCGCACATCATCCGGGACGCGGTCGCCGAGCGCTCGGACCGGATCCTGGGCGAGCGCCTTGACCGGCAGCTGGCGGAGTTCACCGGCGTGATCGACGGAGGCGGCGGCCGTGCTGAGGATGCGCATCGCAAGTTCCTTCAGCTCCTGAAGCGGCGCCGCAAGCCGGGGCCCGGAGGCCGGGTCCGGTCTCGATCCTGATCGACGCCGGCCCGCTGGTCGCGATCGTGGATCGCGGCGAGGCCAGGCACGCCGATTGTGTGGCGGCGCTGAGCCGTTTGCGGGGGCCATTGCTGACCACCTGGCCGGCCTTCACCGAGGCCATGTATCTCCTGGGCGACGCAGGCGGGTGGAAGGCGCAACAGGCCCTTTGGGGAATGGCCTCCGAACACGTTCAGGTGGTTGACCTCGACTCGCCGACCGTTGAGCGGGCCAGGGAGCTGATGGCGAAATACTCGAACGTTCCCATGAGCCTGGCGGATGCCACACTCGTTGCCATGGCGGAGCGGCGGGGCATCGCGAAGGTCTTTACCCTCGACTCGGATTTTCGGATCTACCGGTTCAGGGGACGGAAGACGTTCGAGCTCGTGCCGTAGCCTGGCGGCGCCGGATCGGCGGCTGAGTTTCCGGCGGCTCTGAGGGGAAGGGTGAGGGCGAACGCCGATCCCTGGCCCGGCTCACTGCTCTCGATGGCCAGGGTGCCGCCATGCGCCTCTGCCAGCTGGCGGCTGATGTAAAGTCCCAGGCCGGTGCCCCGGACGTGATGGAAGTTGGGCTCGTTGCGGCGATAGAAGCGGTCGAAGACCCGCTCCCGCTCCTCGGGCGGAATGCCGATGCCGTTGTCCGCGACCATGGCCAGTGCGCGTCCGTCGGCCTGGCCCAGCGTGACCGACAGCCTGGGCGGCCGCTCGGTGTAGGTCAGCCCGTTGTTGATCAGGTTGTCCAGGATGCGGCCGATCTGCTCGGCGTCGGCCTCGACCAGGACTGCCTCTGATCCGAGGGCGGTCGCGATCTCCGCATGGAGCAGGTCGGCGCGCGGCCGGGCGCGCTCGACCGCGTCGGCGAGGACCGCCCGCAGGTCGACCTCGGTTCTGGGTGCCGGCGCAGGATCGGCCTCGAGGCGCGCGGCATCGAGGAGGTCCCCGATCAGCTTGTTGATCTCACGGATCTTGGCGCCCAGGATGTCGAGTGCCGGGCGCCATCGACCCGGAGCCGGACCGAGCGATCCGTCGAGAAGCATCGAGAGATAGCCGTTGAGGACGGAGATCGGGGTGCGCAGCTCGTGCGCGGCCATGTTCAGGAACGCGCTCTTGGTCTCGCTCGCGAGCCGCTCCGACATGTAAAGCCGCGCCATCTGCTCCTGGCGGTCTCGGGCCTCGACGAAGGCGGCCAGGAGGAATGAGGTGAGGGCGACGCCCACGTTGAAGACCTGCAGGGCGATCATCTTCTCGGCCAGGCTGTCGCTTCCGAACGACCCGGCCCCGCGTGCCGCCGACCAGATCGCCACCCCCGAGGCCACCAGCGCGGCCGGCGCCGCCCCGCGCAGGCGGAAGCGCCAGGCCGCCGCCATGATCAAGGGAAAAACCAGGTACTCCAGGCGCAGCCGGTTCTGGAAGAGGACGTAGGCCACTATGCCCGTGCCGGCCAGGATCGCGGCCAGCTCCAGCGCCCGCCGCCAGGTGATGGGCGTTCGGGCTGCCCGAGGCCGAAGGCTCAACAGGAACGGCGCCACCAGCAGGACGCCCATCGCGTCGCCGGTCCACCAGACGGCCCAGGTCGGCCAGACCGAGGACGCGGGGATCGCCCCGGACAGCGCCAGCACGGCCGTGCCGCAGGTCGCGCTGATCGTCATCGCGAGCAGCGCGGCGACGATGATCGCCAGGGCGTCGCGCACCCGGTCGAGCTCGAGCTGGAAGCCGGTTCGGCGGAGGATCTCGGCGGCGGCCAGGGGGGCCACGGTGTTGCCGGCCGCGATCAGCGCGGCCCCGGCCGGGGAGGGACCGAGGGGCAGGTTGAGGGCGAAGGCGGCAGCCGCGATCGCCGGCCAGACCCGCCGGCCCATGAGCAGGATGGCGACGACCGCGATCCCGGTTGGCGGCCAGATCGGAGTGACCTGGCCGTGGACGAGCGCCAGGTTCAGGCTCAGCCGAGCGGCGATCCAGTAAAGGACCGCCAGCGCCGTCAGCCGAAGCAGCTCCCGCGCGAGGAGCGGAAGTCTGTGGGTGCCGAAGGACCGGAGACGCTCGATGGCCGAATTATGGCGCGCCGCCCCTTCGATTGCCACCAACGTCGCGCTGGGTGAAATGGCCGGTCCGGTGATCCTCGACTCCGACGTCTTGGTCGCCGGACGGTAGGCCTGCTCGGTCGCTGAGATCCTGAGGCGTTTCTCATCCCGGCGTCACCGTTTCGAAAGGCGCCCCGGGGCATGCTCACCCTGGCGGCCGGCAGCGAAGCACCTCGCCCTCGACGTCGACCAGTCCCGGGAGTTCGTCCGGCGCCACCCACAACTGTCCGAACATGTAGCGACTCGACGGGAGCGGCGGCTCAATTCCCTCGGCCGCCGTTCCCTCCTTGTTTTTTGGCCTATCGGGGCGCATCCTAGGAGCGTCACGCGGCGTTGGCAAGCGAATCGCCCCGAGGAGGAGGATTGCCCATGAGCGTCGAACTGCGGCCCGCCCGAATCAACACCATGGCTCCCGAAGGCAAGGACCACCTGCTGCGGGTGGTGCGCGCCGAGCGGGCCATGTTCTATCAACTGATTGATTCCACCGACGACCAGACCTGGAAGACGCCGACGGCCTGCACGGAGTGGGAGATCCGCGACGTGGTGGGGCACATGGTCGACGTCACCGAGGCGTACATCGAGCGGTTCGCCCTGAGCCGGGCCAGGGAGCCCTTTCCCCCCGCCCACGGCCTGCCCGCGATGGCCGGGATGCTGGACGAGTCGGCCAAGCGCTTCCGCAGCTCGCCCCGGGCCCAGCTGGTCGCCCGGCTCAAGGAGTCGTCGGCCAGGCTGTTCGAGATCTTCGACTCGCTCACGCCTGAGCAATGGACGGGCGAGATGGTCCCTCACGTCTACATGGGCCCGCTCCCCACATTCTTCTACCCTGCCTTCCAGCTGATGGACTACTCGGTTCACGGCTGGGACATCCGCGCCGGCCTGGGCGAGAGCCGGCCGCTTAACGAGGACGCGGCGGCGGCGCTGGTCCCCTACATGTTCATCCTGCTGAAGTACACCGTCGACGCCGACCATGCCAGGGGCGTGGATGCCAGCTGGGGTGTCCGGGTCAGCGGCGAGCAGAGCGGGAGCTGGAAGGTGCGACTCGAGAACGGCGACCTCTCCTATGACGAGGGCAGCCTCGCCAGCTGTCCGGTCGTCTTCAACTTCGATCCCAACGACTTCGTGCTGACCGCGTTCCAGCGGATCCAGGGCGGAGCCCCCATCGGCGATCAGGCGACGGCCCGCGTCGTCCGCCAGCTGTTCTTCAAGATCTGATCCAGGAGGAGTCGATGGCAACCGTCAAGACCGATCACGCCGCCAGACGCGAGGCCCTGACCAGGGCCTACCTCAAGCCCCAGGCGGAGCGTTCCGGGACCAGCGCCCGCGGGGTGCATCACCTGGCCCTGATCTGCTCCGATGCGGAGCGCACCATCAGGTTCTACAGCGAGGTCCTCGGCTTCCCGCTGGTGGAGCTGTTCGAGAACCGCGACCTGGCCAGCTCCACTCATTTCTTCCACGACCTCGGGAACGGCAACCTGCTCGCCTTCTTCGACTTCCCGGACGACCCGATGCCCCCCACGCGGGAGTCGATCGGCGGGATGCACCACGTCTCGATCTCGGTGGCCCGGGAACAGTTCGACCGCATCCGGGGCGAGCTGGACCGCCGCAGCATCCCTTACTTCGGCCCGGACCGGGTCGAGAACTCGCTCTACTTCAAGGGTCCGGACGGCGAGCTGCTCGAGATCGAGTGCGATCCCCTGCTGGTGATGGAGGGTCGCCAGCTCGCTCAATAGTCGCTGGACTGTCGAGGCGCCCCGCGTCCTGTTCGGGCGCGGGGCGATCGCTCAGGTCGGAGCGCAGGCCCAGGAGCTGGGTGAACGCGCGCTCTTCGTCTGCACGCCCAGCCTGGTGGGATCGGCGGCCGCGGCGCGGGTCCGGGCCTCGCTCGGGACCATGCTGGCGGCTGAGTTCAGCGAGGTTGCGCCCCACGGGATCACCGACCGGCGCAGCGGGCGCAAGCAGGTCCAGCGCGACCCCGCGGTACTGCCGGCGCTCGCTATCTACGACCCCGAGGTCACGCTCGACCTGCCGGCCGGGCAGACCGCCGGGACCGCCATGAACGCGCTCGCGCACGGCGTCGAGGCCGGCTACGCGCGCGACGCGAGCCCCCTGGTGGCGCCGGTTGCGCTGGAGGCGATCCACAGGATCATGCGCTCCTTGCCCGCCTGCCTCAGCAACGGGCATGACCTCGAGGCCCGCGAAGACCTCCTCACCGGCGCTCACCTGGCGGGCTTCAGCATCGCCAACGCCCGCATGGCGCTGCACCACGGCCTCTGCCACGTGCTGGGTGGGCGCAGCGGGGCCGCCCATGGGACCCTGAACGCGGTCCTGCTGCCGCACGTGATGCGCTTCAATTCCGCCTTCCTGCCTTCCGGCATCTCGGCGGAGGGCGTGGCCGCGCTGGTCGCAACCCTCCCACTGCCGGCACGGCTGCGCGACGCGGGCGTCCCCGCCGGCTTGCTGCCGGTGGTCGCGAGTGAAGCCGCGGCGAGCCCAACCGCCGGTGCGAATCCCAGGCCGGCCAGTGAGGCGGAGATCCTCGACCTGCTCCGCGCCGCCTGGTGATCGAACGGCTTCGCGCCAGCCAGCTGGACCGGCTGCGCGAAGGCATCGCCATCGTCCGTCAGAGCAACCGCTTCTACCAGGCCCGCCTCCATCCGGTCCGGACCTGGGACGACTTCGAGCGCCTGCCGTTGACCACCAAGGACGAGATCACGGCCGACCAGCAGGCCAATCCGCCCTTCGGGACCAATCTGACCTTTCCCGTCGATCGTTACGTCCGTCTCCACCAGACCTCGGGCACGAGCGGCACTCGGCCGCTGCGCTGGCTCGACACCCGCGAGTCATGGGAGTGGTGGACGCGGATCTGGGCCGAGCAGGTCTATCGATCGGCCGGAGTGGGGGAGGGGGACCGCGTCTTCTTCGCCTTCTCCTTCGGCCCCTTCATCGGTTTCTGGTCGGCCTTCGATGGCGCCCAGCGCCTGGGCGCTCTCACCATACCCGGCGGCGCCATGACCACCGAGCAGCGCCTTCGCAGCATGCTCGAGCTGCGGGCTACGGTGCTCTGCTCGACGCCCACCTATGCCATCCGGCTGGCCGAGGCGGCCGCAGCGGCCGGGCTCGACCTGGCGTCATCCGACCTCCGGGTCTTGATCCACGCCGGCGAGCCGGGCGCGAGCGTGCCCGCGACCCGAGACCTGATCGAACGTTCCTTCAAGGCCCGCTGTTTCGACCACACGGGGATGACCGAGCTGGGACCGACGGGCGTCTCCTGCGAGGCGCGCGCCGGCGTGCACCTGGTCGAGAGCGAGTTCGTGTTCGAGATCCGCGACGAGGGTGGGGCGCTCCATCCCCTGCCCGAAAGCGGTTCGCTCGGCGGCGAGCTGGTGGCCACCAACCTCGGGCGCTGGGGCTCGCCTCTGATCCGCTATCGCACCGGCGATCGGGTGGAGGTGACCCGCGACACGTGCGCCTGCGGCAGTCCGTTCGCCCGATTGGTGGGGGGAATCAGAGGTCGTGTCGACGACATGTTCACGGTGCGCGGGGTCAACCTCTACCCGGCGCAGGTCGAAGACCTGGTGCGCCGTCATCCGTCGATCGGAGAGTTCCAGATCGAGGTCCGCCGGGTGCGTGGGATGGACGAGGCGACGGTGGTCATCGAGTGTCAGGGACCCGACGCGGAGGCGGTGGCTCAGCGGCTCAGCGCCGATCTCCGCCTAGCGCTCGGCGCCCGCATCGAGTGCCGCGCCGTCCCCTGGGGGTCGCTTCCCCGCTCCGAGCTCAAGTCGCAGCGGCTGCGGAGAGCGTGATGGACCTCCGGAAGACCACGTTCCGTGGCCTGGTGGGATTCGGCTATCCTCGCCCCGGAAGCGATGGCCGAAGCCCTGCTCGACGTCCTGCGTCTCCTCCATCAGCGGCTCGAGGGATCCTCCGCCGTGTGGGCGCTGACCGGCAGCCTGGGCATGGTGCTCCAGGGCTTGCCGCTCGAACCGCACGACATCGACTTGCAGACGGACCCCGTGGGCGCCTATGAGATCGAACGTCGCCTGGCGGAGTGGATGGTACGCAAGGTGGCCTTCTCCGAGACCGAGATGATCCGGTCGCATTTCGGCCAGGCGCGCGTCGGCGAGGTCAAGGTCGAGATCATGGGCGGCATCCAGAAGCGGCTGCCGGACGGCTCCTGGGAGGATCCCGTCGAGGTCGCGCCGCACCGGCGCATCCTGGATGTCGGCGGCATGGCCGTCCCCGTCCTCACCCTCGAGTACGAGTACGGGGCCTATCTCAAGCTGGGACGCGACGCGCGCGCGGACCAGATCCGGCGCTTCCTGGAGGACGCGGGCCGGCGCTGAACAGGCCCAGCCGGAGCTCGCAGGTCACCGGGCCCTCGCGAGCCGAGAACCACAGCTGGTCGGGGGCAGGCAGCATCTCCGTCACGCTGAGGGCGCCGGGGGTCCGCCGGGCCATGCGGGCGAGCTGCCGGACGAGCAGCGGCGCGTCGAAATCGACGTAGATCGGCTTCGCCTCCCCGGGCAGCTTGACGAACACGTGCCGGGGGAGGCCGAACGCCCGCTGCACGCGCCGCGCCCGCAGGAACTCGCCGCCGCTCGAGGCGTCGAGCCGCGCCCGCCCGTAGGCGATCGGGCGAGCCAGATCCTCCGCCGGGATCCGCCACTGCTCGCGCTGCAGCACGACCCGGCCCAGGACGAGCCGGGGCACGTGCGGCAGACCGGCCGTCTTGATCGGGGGGCCGGTGTAGTAGCGCGGGAATCCGAAGATCGTGAAGGGATTCCGCTTCAGCTGGAAGGTGCCGAGCGGCGGTCCCATCAGCCGGACGTAGCGCTCGAGCCGCGGGGCATGGAGCCGCAGCCCAGTGGGCGTGGAGCGGACCACGAGCTCGTGCAGGCCCAGGACCTGCGAGCGCGCTTTGGGGGATCGCCCCTGGACCTCGAGGTCGTAGCCGGGCAGCGAGACCTGGGCCAGCGTCTTGTCGGCGTGGGCCCGGATGACGTCGACCACGATCTCGTCCGGCGCCAGCAGCCGCGCGTAGCGGTCGGCGACCAGGGCGCGGAAGTCGGGGTGCGCGGCCTGGATGAAGGACCCCATCGGGCCGTGGCTGAGGAGCTCGCGCACGGCGTGGCATTCGCCGATCAGGACCTGGAACGCGTCGCGGCGAAGGTCCTCGAGCGAGGGCGCCATCACCATGAGGTCGGCGTTGCACAGGGCCGGGATCGCGGCCGCGTACCGATCGAGGAGGCCGCGCAGCCGGTCCGGATCCACCGCCACCACCGGGTCCCCCAGGCGCGCCGGTGGGAGCAGCGCGGTCCGGACGGCCTCGTCCATGGCGTCGATCTCGCGGTCGATTGAAAGGTAGCCCGCCTCGAGCTGATCGGCGTCCGCGAGGAAGTCTTCCAGGAACGTCACCGGCGTGCCCGACCCCGGCGGACCGACACGCGCCGCCCACCAGCCCGACAGCAGCGCCCGCTCGGCCTCGAGCCGGCGGCGCGGACCGAGCAGGAAGAGGTCGTAGACGGGCGCGAGCTCGTCCTCGACGGCGGCGCGCAGCGACCCGCCGAGGCGGAGGCCCTCGAGCGTCCGGCAGCACTCCTCCGAGAGCAGGCTCCGGTCGGCGTAGGTCTTGCCCAGGCCGCGGGTGGCCGGGGTCCCGGTCAGGCGCTCGAACTGGTCCTCGAGCCGGCTGAAGAGCTGGTGCCGCCGCGCCAGGCTGGCACTCGGGAATTCGGCGAGCGCCTCTCCCGCGGCCTCGAGCTCGTCCAGCCACCCGGCCGTCGCGGGCATCGCCGGCAGGTCGTCGAGCATCTGGGCCAGCGGGTGCGGCGCGCCCACGGGAACTTCCAGCTCGACGATCACGGCGCCCCAGGCCGAAAGGCGGGTCATCCGTTCCAGGCAGCGCGCCTGGTCCTCGCCCCGCTCGGCCCGCCAGGCCTCGACCAGCTCGGCCAGGGTGCGCTCACCGGTGCACGCCGCGAGCAGCGCCGCGTCCAGGGGATCGAGGTCCAGCGGGGCATGAATCCGCACGCCGCTCCGGACCTCGCCGATGAAGGTCGGGTCGAACTCGAGCTCGACCACGCGCAGCCGCGTGCCCTCAAGGAAGGCGCCCGGGCGGCGGCGCGGCCGGATCCAGGGCGCCTGCGGCCAGGCCCGGGTGATGGCGGCGGCGATTGACTCGGCCGCCCAGTGCGAGTAGAAGGCCACGCCGTCCACCCGGTCGCCGCCCTCCCAGGCGATGGGCGCGTCGCCCGCAACCCGCCCGATCGAGAACGGCCCGAAGCGACTGGTCGTGTCGTTCTTCGCGCAGATCCGCTGCAGGTACATGACGAGGGTATCCAGCTTGCGCAGGTCTTCGCGCTCGAAGGCGCCGGCGGCGGTGGGGACCAGCGGGCGGGCCAGGAAATCCTCGAACACGCGGGAGCCGTGGTGGTTCGAGATCAGCAGCACGTCCCGGAGCCGATCGCCGCGGAACCGGTCGACGACGGCGGCGCCGGCCCGCGCCAGGGCGCGAAGGTGAGTCGACTCGAAGCGCGCCCGCGCCGCCCCCAGCGCGTCGATGGCCGCATTCCATCCGGCGCCCGCGCGCGCGAACCCCTCGGCGTCCTTCCCGTCCAGGCCGGATCCCAGGGCAGCCAGGTCGAGGCGCTCGCCGCGTTCGACCAGGAGGCGGACCCGGGCGAGGGGACGCTGCGCCTCGGGGCCGCCGCCCGCCGAGCGCCCGATCGAGGTCAGGGTTCGATGGACCGCGCGCAGCGACCGCTCCACCTGCGCTCCGGCGTCGAGGACAGCGCCGCCGGCCGCCGCCGCCTCTGCCGACGCCAGCTCGCTGAGCCAGCCGAACGGGAACCCGGCCTGGCGGACCCCGAAGAAAGGGAGCGCGGTCCAGCGGCCGGGGGCGAGCGGCGCCGAGAGGGCGGCGTGGGCCGGGTCGCCGGCCGGGGTCGCCCCGGGGGCGTCAGTGGATCGGACGGTGCGGAACCGGGGCAGCGGTCAGCTCGAAATCGAGGAAGTCGGCGGCGGTGAGCGTGCGCCCGGGCTTCATCAGCGCCGCGGCCCGTTTCTTCATCTTCTCGTGGGCCACGTAGCCGATGTGCTCCCAGGGCAGTCGGCGGGTCGGATCCTTGGGCGAGAAATAGCGCGCGTCGCTGAGCCCGAGGTCGGCGAAGGCACGCTGCCAATCGTCCTCGCCCGGCTGAGCCACCGCGAGCAGGCGCTGGAGGACGCGCGAGGCGTTATAGTCCCCGAGCGCGAGGACCGGCTGGTAGAAGAGCATGGGGTCCTCGATCACGGAGACGTATTCCACCCCGGCCAGGCCCTCGAGCTCGCCGCGCAGGATCCGGTACTTGCGGCGCGCCTCCGCGGGCCGCGTGTTTCCGAGGTACTCGTAAGGGGTTTGCGCCTTCATGAAGGCGGGGTTGTAGTGAACGTACACGGTGCCGCTATCACCCTGAGCCTGCCGCAGCGACCGGATCAGGCTGGCGAAGGCGCGCGTATGCCGGTCCGTCTCCCCGGGCAGCGAGCCCAATGAATAGATCTCGTCGGTGATGTAGGCCTTGCCGAGCGAGGGACGCAGCTCCTCGACCGTTTCCGGTGCGAAGGTGACCTCCTGCTGGCCGACCGCGTGCACGAGCTGAAAGAGCTCGGCGTCGGCCTGCTTCACGTTGAGCGAGCCCACGCGGGCGCTGAACCCGTGCCGGTGCAGCGACTGGAGCAGCTCCTTGATCGCGCGGGCATTGATGTCGCCGTCGTCCGGGGAGAACGCCGAGGAGAAGAAGATCTTCACCAGGTTGGTCCCGTACTCTGCCCGGCGGCGGAGGGCCAGCTCCAGGATGGCGTCGACGTCGATCGTGACCGCGCGCCCGGACTGGCTGCCCTGGACGTGCCCGACCACGCAGAAGGGGCACTTCTTGTGGCAGCCCATCGCCGCCATGACACTGAAGTAGTCGTCGTGCTCGTAGAGGGCGTATCCGCTCGTCCATTTCGAGGTGATGGGATATCGCGTAAGATCGAGCACGACGTTGGCCTCGACGGCGGGACGTCCGTTGCGGCAGGTGAAGCGATCGACGTACCCGTCGTCGTCCAGGTGGATGTCGTAATGCGACGGCACGTAGACGCCGGGCAGCTGTGCGATCTCGAACAGGTAGGCGCGCTTGTCGAAATGCCGGCCGCTCGCACGCCACGCGGCCCGATGCGT
Organism: Chloroflexota bacterium; assembly: GCA_005881425.1. GTDB lineage: Bacteria > Chloroflexota > Dormibacteria > CF-121 > CF-121 > CF-120. The sequence goes on from VBIC01000148.1 coordinate 15,143, forward strand.
CACGATGGCGTGCATGGCTTCCCGGCCCTCGCCGATGACGACCGCGTCGGCGAACTCCTCGAGAGGGATCGGATTGATCATCGACATGCCGCCCAGCACGACCACTGGAAGCTCGTCGCCCCGGTCCCGGGCGAGCAGGGGGAGGCCCGCGGCCCGCAGCATCCGGAGCACGTTGAGGTAGGTGTCCTCGAAGGGGACCGTGATCTTCAGGAAGGTGCGACCCTGGCGCCCGAGCGTGTCGGCGAACGCAAGCAGGACGTTGATCTCGCGATCGAGGAGGTATTCGGTCAGGCACTGCCAGCCGAGGTTGGCGACGCCCCACGAGAACGGATTGGCGTTCAGCAGGGCGACGGTGGACCGCCCGGGCCGCGGGTCGAGTGGAGGCCCTGTCTGAATCAGCGCCCCCCTATCGCCGAGCTGCTTGCGGCGTGTCGAAATGGATCCGGTGCGTCCCATGAGATCCGATCCGGGACCGTGAAGGAGCGGTACCCACGCCGAATCTACCCGCCCTGGGAGACGCTGTCAATGGACCGAATTCAATGACCGCGAACTTCTGGAAGTTCTGGGTCGGACAGACGGTCTCCCGCCTCGGCACCTCGTTCACTGCCGTGGTCCTGCCCCTGCTGATCTTCCGGCTCACCGGCTCGGCGTTCAACCTGGCGCTCTCGAGCGCGGCCACCTCGTCTTCGGGCTCGTCATCGGGGCCCTCGTTGACAGGACCAACCGCAAGCGCACGATGATCCTCGCCGATCTGGCCCGGGCGATCGTGGTGGCCACGGTCCCCGCGCTGGCGCTGGCCGGCCGGCTGTCGGTCTGGTGGATCTACACGGTCACTTTCGCGGCCTCGACGCTCTCCATCTTCTTTTCCACCGCCGAGTTCGCAGCGATTCCCTCCCTGGTGCAGGACCACCGGGACCTGGTAACCGCCAACGGACGCATCCAGGCGAGCTATTCCGCCGCCACCGTCGCGGGACCGCTCCTGGCCGGGGTGCTGTCGTCGTTCCTTCCACTCCCCGACCTGCTGGTCCTGGACTCCGCCTCCTTCGTGGTCTCGGCCGCCATGCTCTCCTGGATCGGCCTGAGCTTCAACCGCGCCGGCCGCGAGCGGCCGCGCGCGAGTCTCCTTCAGACGCTGTCGGAAGGCCTGGGCTACGTCCTGCGACACCCCCTCCTGCGCTCGCTGTCGATAATGATCGGGCTGGTCAACGGCGTCTCGAGCACGGTCAACGCCCAGCTGGTCTTCTTCGCCAAGCGGCAGCTGTCGGCGACCAACCCGGAGGTCGGGCTGCTCTACGCCGCGGGCAGCGCCGGCGTGGTGGTCCTCTCGCTCAGCGCGGGTCTCCTCCGGAGACGGTGGTCGTTCAGCCGGGTCGCGCTCGGCGCGCTGGGGCTGTTCGGTCTGCTCACGATCGCGCTCTCGCTCACGCACCGCTACTGGCTCGGGGTGATCCTCTGGGCGCTGATGTACGGCCTCACCAGCCTGTTCAACATCAACGCCGCCAGCCTGCGGCAGGCGATCACGCCCAACGAGCTGCTGGGCCGCGTCATGAGCATCGCCCAGGTGCTGGCCTGGTCCGCGATCCCGCTCGGATCCCTGGCCGGCGGAGTGGCGATCGAGCGCCTGGGCGACAGCGCCCCCGTGTTCTTCGCCATCGGGGTGCTGGTAACGGCGATCGCGGTCGCGTTCGCCTTCACGCCGGTCGGCCGGGCCGGCCGCGGGCTGGGGGCGCCGGAGGACGGGACCGCCTGAGCCGGGTCAGTCGCGGCGGTGCGCCTACCCCGGGCGCAGCTGGGCGGCGGGCGCCGGACGGTGCGCCACGCTGAGACCTTTCCCGATCGGCACGACCAGGTGCCGGAACCCGGGGAGACGGTCGACCGCATCGAGGTACGCCGCGATCTCCGATGGGTGCGAGAGCGCGTTGTCGGCCAGCAGCAGAGCGTCCGGTGTCAGGCGAGGCCGAAGCAGGTCCAGCTGGCGAGGGGCGGTCACCCTGTCGGCGTCGAAGAACACGAGGTCGAAGGGTCCGACAAGGGCGGTCACGATCTCGGTGGCGTCGCCGGCGTGGAGCTCGACTAGGTCGCGCAGGCCCGCGCGTCGCAGGTTGGCGTCGGCGGCGGCCAGCTTGGGCAGGCTGAGGTCGATGCTGACGACGCGGCCGCCGGTGCGCTGAGCCGCGGAGGCCAGCCAGATCGTGCTGTACCCGTTCGAGGTCCCGATCTCCAGAATCTGCCTGCGGCGGCCGAGCGCGATCAGCAGGCTGACCAGGCGCGCGGTCTCGGGCTCCAGGTTCAGGAACCGGCGGGCGTGCTCAGGCTCGCCGGCGTCGTGCTCGCGGCCGGACCGGAACAGCTCGTCGAGCAGGTCGCGCAGGGTGGGGTCCATCACGCCTGTCCGGCGTCCGCGCGCGGCCGCCGCCTCTTAGACTACTGGCAGGCCTCGGCCGCTTCAACTCGAGGCCGAAGACCAGGGGGAGCCATGGCGGGACTGGGCAGGGACTTCACGAGGCTATGGGCCGGTCAATCCGTCTCGCTGGCCGGCTCCCAGGTCACAGTCCTCGCCCTCCCGCTCACCGCCATCCTCCTGCTGCACGCGCGTCCGGAGCAGATGGGGCTCCTGTCGGCGCTGCAGTTCGCGCCCTATCCGCTGCTCGGCCTGCCGGCGGGCGTCTGGGTGGACCGCCTGTCCCGCCGCGGCGTGATGATCGCCACGAACCTCGGGCGGGCGCTGGTGCTGTCGACCATCCCCGCCGCGGCCTTGACCGGCCGCCTCCAGCTCGCGCAGCTGTACCTCGTCGCCTTCGTCGCCGGTTGCCTGGCCGTCTTCTTCGACGTCGCCTACCAGTCCTACCTGCCCTCCCTGCTCGCCCGCGCCAGCCTGGTCGAGGGCAACCGGCGGCTCGAGATCAGCCGCTCCCTCGCCTACGCGCTGGGGCCGGCGTTGGGCGGCTTCCTGGTGCAGGCGGCCGGTGGGCCCGGCGCGATCGCGTTCAACGTCGCCACCTTCCTGCTCGGGGTCGGGCTGCTGCTGCGCATCCGCCGGACGGAGCCGGTCGAGGGGGCGGGATCGGGCCGGGGCGTGCTGCGCGACCTCGGTGAAGGCGTCGCCTTCGTGGGCCGGCATCCGCTGCTGCGCGCACTCGCGCTCTGCGGCGGGGTCAGCAACCTCTTCCTCTTCATGCAGACCGCCGTCCTGCTGCTCTATTTCAGCCGGGAGCTGCACCTGTCCCCCGCGGTCATCGGCGCGGTCCAGACCATGGTCGGCGTGGGCAGCGTGCTGGGGGCGATCGCGGCCGGCCGCCTGGCCCGGGCCCTCGGTCTGGGCCGGACTGTGATCGGCGCCCAGGCGGTCATCGGACTGGGGTGCGGGCTGCTCCCGCTGGCCGGGGGACCCCGTCTCCTGCAGACCACCCTGCTCGGGACGGGAAACGTGCTGCAGGGGATCGCGACGCCCGTCTACAACGTGAACCAGGTGAGCCTGCGCCAGCTGGTCACGCCCGACCGGATGCTCGGACGCGTCCAGGGCACGATGCGCACCGTGATCTGGGGCGCGATCCCGGTGGGCGCCTGGCTCGGAGGGCAGCTCGGGTCCGAGATCGGCCTGCGGCCGACGCTCTTTTTCGGCGCCGGCGGCGTGCTGCTCTCGACCGCCTTCCTCCTGGCCTCGCCGCTGCGCCGGCTGAAGACGCTGCCGCCGCCCTTGCGCGAGGACGGCGCGGTGGCTTGACCGAGCGCGGCTGGCGGTGATCGGTTATCACCAACAGTGATGTCGGCACAGGCGACATCGGCGATCCTTGACTGCCTTACAGGGCCGCATTATGATCATCTGCAGCGGGCGATACGCGCTCGGATCGCCCCGCGATCACCGGGCTGACACTCTGCGGAGGGAGCTGAGAGAGCATGAGCAGCCAGATCAACGTCCGTGAGGACCTTCACGACCTCTATCGCCGGCACGGGTTCTCGCCGGGAGCCACCTACACCGGCGTCATGGACAAAGCGCTCGCGCCCGGCCTCTCGTATGGGACCGCGGCCTTCTACGGCGTCACCGCCACCATCCTCTCCAGCAAGCGCATGATCGCCTACAACCTGGTCCAGAACTCGATCGACGAGGCCAAGGGCGGGTCCCGCATCCAGCTCGTGGCCGACCGCTACGCGCCGCCGGACCTGCAGCGGAAGATGAAGCGTCACGTCGGCGAAGAGTTGAAGCACAGCAAGCAGTTCGGGGAGCTGGTCCCTATCACGGGCTACCGGATGGAGGAGGTCGCGGACAACAAGCCGGAGCTGATCGAGGAGGTCCTGGAGTTCGACGACGACCTCCACGCCTTCATCTGCCGGGTGCACTCGATCGAGATCCGTTCCTGGACCGTGCTCCGCATCTACCAGCAGGTGCTGAACGAGCGTCAGTTCGGCGAGGTCGCCGACCGGGCGCTGCCCGTCCTCGACGACATCATGCAGGACGAGATCAACCACGTGGTCTACACCGGGCAGCAGCTCGACGAGTGGCTGCGCAGCAACGAGAAGCCGGGGCTGCCCGACACCCTCGAGGAATGCTTCGCCCACACCAACCGCGAGACCTGGCAGGACATGTCGTCGATGGTGGCCTACCTGGCCAAGAACTACGAGGTCGCGCTCGAGCTCCATCCGGCGGCCGCCTGACGGACCCGGTCGCAGGACCGCGGGCCGCACCGGACGGAGGGGAGTCGGCAGCGTGGCCGCCACGCAGACCAGCGAGGCCGAGCTCGACGAGATCGCCGGCTCGGTGATCGCGCGCCTCGGCCAGGCGGGGTTCTGCCCGCCGGCGCGGGCGGCCTTCCCGAGCGAGGGCTTCCACCGGGTGCGCGACCTGATCGTCGAACGCTTCCAGACGCCCGACACGACCATGACCAATCTGGCCTGCCGCGTGCTCTACGGGCTGGCCTGGGCCAGCCGGCCGGAGACCGTCCTCGGGCTCGGGACCTTCGTCGGCTACGCGGCCGCCTGGCTCTTCGCGCCCGGCCTTCCCGCCCTCGGCGCCTACCGGGCGCGCCGCCTGATCGCCTGTGACATCGACCCCGACGCGAGCGAGCTGGCCCGCCGCAACTTCTCACAGCTGCCCGGCGGCGAGGCCGTCGAGGTGCTTCACGTCGACGCCGACCGGTGCGTGGAGGAGGTCGAGGGACCGATCGACCTGCTCTTCCTGGACGTCGACTCCCCCAGCGAGGGAAAGGCCGGCTACGCCCGGCTCCTGCTAGCGATCCGCCCCAAGCTGGCATCCGGCGCGCTCGTGGTAGCGCACGACATTACGCATCCCTGGTTCCAGGCCGACCTCAGCGGCTATCGCACGCTGGTCAAGGACCGGAGCCTCTTCACGGCGAGCGCGACCCTGGGCGTGGATCCCTGCGGGCTCGAGGTGACGATGGTCTGATCCGCCCGCCGGGCGGCAGGCGCAGCATGGACTGGCAGCGCGGATGAGCCGGGCCGCCTTCGCCTTCATCGAGAGCAGCCTGGCCGGCGCGGCGTTCGGGGCCATGCGGGCGGCGCACCGGCTGGACCTGGAGACCGTCTTCGTCACGCGCGATCCCGGCTATTACGCCCAGGCGCTGCGGGACGACCCGCAGGCGCTGGCGCAGGCCGACCGGGTGATCACCTGCGACACCACCCGGGTGGAGACGATCCTCGAGGCGCTCCGCGCCAGCGGGCTTCCCCGTCCGGCCGCGGTGGCGGCGATCGGCGAGCATCACGTCCCCGTGGCGGCCGAGGTCGCCGCCGCGCTGGGGTTGCCCGGGTTGGACCCGGCGGCCGCCGCGCTGGCCCGCAACAAGCTGGAGACGCGACGCCGCTGCCGGTCCGCGGGCGTCCCGGTGCCCCGCTTTCTGGCCGGACGGAGCGCGCCGGCGCTGGCGGCGGCCGCGGCCCGGATCGGATGGCCGAGCGTGGCCAAGCCGGTGGACGGCACCGCGAGCACGGACGTCGTGCTCTGCCGCACGGCGGAGGAGGCCGCGGCGGCCTTCGCCCAGGTCCGCCGGCAGGAATTCAACGCTCGCGGCCAGCGCCGCGTCGAGGACGTCCTGGTCGAGGAGTACCTGCTCGGCCAGGAGGTCAGCGTCGAGACCGTCAGCGTGGGCAGCGGCACCACCGTCGTGGGTGTCACCGACAAGCAGCTCGCCGGCCTCCCCTACTTCGTCGAGCTCGCCCACGCCTTCCCCTCCAGCCTGCCGGCCGCCCTCCAGGACGCGTGCGCCGAGATCGCGCTGCGGGGGCTTGAGGCCGTCGGCTTCGACTTCGGCGTCGCCCACACCGAGGTCAAGGTCACGGCGCGCGGGCCCTTTTTGATCGAGATCAACGCGCGACCGGCCGGGGACCACATCCCCCGGCTGGTCGAGCTGGCGCTTGGGGTCGACCTGGTCGACGCCTGGCTCCAGCTGCACCTGGGCCGGTCGCCTCGGCTCGAGCGCCGCCGTGAGGGCGGCGCCGCGATCCGGTACCTGACCGCCACCCCCGGGCGGGTGACCGCGATTTCAGGCGCGGAGGAGGCGGCGCACTCCCCCGGCGTGGTCGAGGTCCGGCTGGGCATTCGCCCCGGCGACGTCTGCACGCCCCTGCGCAACAGCCAGAACCGCGCCGGCCACGTGATCGCGGCCGCCGAGACCGCGTACCTGGCCTCGCGCCAGGCCGAGACGGCCGCGCTCCAGGTCGAGATCGAGACGGCGCCCATCACCGCCGACCCCTCGCCGCGGCCCGCGCCCTCGCGGGTGGGGCCGGCCTGAGCCGGCCGTCGCCCATGCTCGAGGTCCGGGCCGCCGCCTCGCTGGGCGAGGTCGATCCCACGCGCTGGGACCGCCTGGCGGCGCCGGCCGGCTTCTATCTGTCGCACCCCTGGCTGCAGTCGGTCGAGGGCGACGCCAGCGCGCGCGCCGAGTACCTGCTCGCGGTCGAGGGCGACGCGCTACTGGGCGCGCTCCCCGTCTACGACGTCGAGACCGAGCACAACGACTTCTACCGGCCGGCGAGCCTGGTCGACGGCCGCTGGCGGGGCCGCTACCTGCTCGCGGGCGCGCGCCGCGGCTACGCCAACGGCGTGCTGACCGAGCCCGGGCTGGCGCCGGCGCGACGCCGGGCGGTGCTGGAGGCACTGCTCGAGGCCCTGCGGGCTCCGGTCACGGCGCGCCGGGTCGACGGTGCCCTCTTCCTCTACCTCGACACGCCGGGCGCGGCCTGCCTCAGCGCCCTCGATGCGACCGGCCGGCCTCTGCTCACCGCGGCGACGACGGCCCTCGATCTGCCCGGCCGCGATTTCGCGGATTACCTCGGCTCGCGGCCGGGGCGGAACCGGACGATGGTGCGCAAGGAGCTGGCCGCGTTCGCGCGCTCCGGCCTGACAGCGGGGGAAGAGCGGCTCGCGGACTGCTGGGAGGAGGCCGCACCGCTGCTGGCCCAGGTGCAGGCTCGGTACGGCCACCCGGCGGAGGTCGCGCACCTGCGGGCGCTGCTCGGACGGCAGGCCGCGGCGCTCGACCGATATGCCGTCGTCTTCAGCGCGCGGGACGGCGGCCGGCTGGTGGGGTTCTCGCTCCTCTACGCCTGGGGCGACGGCCTCTACGAGCGGATGGTCGGCTTCGATTACGCCAGGCTCCGCGACGCTTTCGAGTACTTCAACCTCGCCGTCTACCAGCCCCTCGCCTACGCGTATCGACACGGC
>VBIC01000149.1 GCA_005881425.1 Chloroflexota bacterium
GGTCCGTTCGTCGAGGACCTGACCGGAAACCGTTGTCCCTGCAGTACTGGATGCCACCGCAGGAACGATCGACGTGGGCATGCTCAGCGCAAGAAAAATCGTCAAGACTGCCCAGCGCAGACGCGGACTTATACGTGGAGTGATTGTCCCCTCCTCCAAACGGTCAGCGAATAATAGAGCCGCCCGGTGGGAGAGTCAAGGTCCGACCCCCTATCGAAAGTCTGCTACGGGCTGTCGGGCATCAAGTTATTACTAGGCATGATGGGGACCCGTCCCGGCAACCGCGCCGTGCTGCCAGCGATGCGCCGCGGCCTGGCTATGCACCGTGCTCTGCGGCACGTGCGGATGGATGTGGCATGAGAGATTGACACGCCCGCTGCGGGTGGCGACCAGGTGGCCGCTCGTGACCCCGCCCGGCGTGAAGCAGATCTCGTCCAGTCGCCCGCTGAAGGTGGCGCCGCGCGGCGCGCCGGAGGTATGGCAGGTGAGAGTCACATTGCCCGACGGCGTGATGACGGAATGGCTGTCGGTCGTGATGCCCGCGGGTTCGCCGGGGACCGGGACCAGGCAGGGCGCACCTTTCGCCACGATGGCCCTATGTACGGAGGATGGCGTACCGCCGGCGGTGGGGCCGCTAACGCCGGTCGCCATAGTCCTCGAGGCGGCGGTCGAGGAAAGGCTGCCGCCGCCGGGACCGGCTATGGCCGTAGTGACCAGCAGGCCCAGGAGCGTGAGCGCTCCGGCGACCGACGTGAGCATCGTCTTCACCGACTTCATAGACGTCCTCGCCGCCCACCATACGAGGATGGGCCTACGAGCCAGCTAACGATCGACCGCTCGGGGCGAGCCGATCGGGGCCAACGAGCCTCGTTGTGCGCCGGGCCGCCAGGCTACGATTCCGTTGTGAGAGGAGCATGAACGTTGCGCAGAACTTGAGCCGGGCCAGGAGGTTCTTCCCGGATCGCGCGGCCATCGTCTTCGAGGGGCGCTGCCTGTCGTATCGCGAGCTGGACGAGGCCAGCGACCGGGCGGCCAACCTGCTGCGCAGCCTGGGGATCGCGCGCGGGGACAGGGTGGCGCTCTACCTGCCCAACGTTCCGGAGTTCGCGGTCGTCTACCTGGGAGCGCTCAAGGCGGGCGCGATCGCGGTCTCGATCAACGCCATCTTCAAGCGTCAGGAGGCCGAGTTCATACTCAAGGACTCCGGCGCCAGGGCCGCCTTCACCGTCGCCGACCTGGCCGCCAACCTGGCCGGCCTGGATTGCCCGGCGCTGGAGCGGGTGATCGTCTGCGACGGCGGCGGCGGCGCGGGTGAGGGCCTGGACGCGCTCCTGCAGAAGGCATCGCCGGACGCCGCGATCGCCGACATGGAGGCCTCCGATCCGGCCGTCATCCTCTATACCTCGGGCACCACCGGCTTCCCCAAGGGCGCGACGTTGAGCCACGGCAACGTGGTCTCCAACACCTGGTCCACCGTCCATCACGCCGGCTACCGGCCCGAAGACCGGCTGGTCCTCTTCCTGCCCCTGTTCCATGTCTTCGGGCAGAACTTCATCATGAACGCCGCCTTTCTGGCCGGGAGCACGCTGGTCCTGCATCGCCGATTCTCGCCCGAGGCGGTGCTGGAATCGATCGCCCGCGAGCAGGTCACGATGTTCTTCGCCGTGCCCACGATCTACGTCGCGCTGCTAAACCTGGAGGTGGCCCCGGAGCAGGTGGCCTCGATCCGCTACTGGTTCTCCGCCGCCGCCACCATGCCGAAGGAGATCAGCCGGCGCTGGACCGAGCGCCTCGGCCGGCCGATCTTCGAAGGCTACGGGCTGACCGAGACCTCACCCTTCGCCGCCTACAACCACGACTTCCAGCACAGGTTCGGCAGCGTCGGGACCGCGGTCGAGAACTTCGAGCTGCGGATCGTGGACGAGGGCGATGCGGAGGTCCCGCTGGGATCGCTGGGTGAGATCGCGATCAAGGGTCCGGGGGTGATGCTCGGCTACTGGGGCCGGCCCGACGACACCCGGGCGGCGATCCGCAAGGGATGGTTCCATTCGGGCGACGTGGGCCAGATGGACGACCAAGGGTACGTCTTCATCGTCGACCGGGTCAAGGACATGATCAACCGCTCCGGCTTCAAGATCTGGCCCGCCGAGGTGGAGCAGCTCCTGTACAAGCATCCGGCGGTCAGAGAGGTCGCCGTCTACGGCATGCCCGACGCGGCGGCGGGCGAGGCCGTGGCGGCGGCGATCGTCCTGCGCAGCGGGGCCTCGGCCAGCGCCGAGGAGATCGTCGAGTACTGCCGCGCCCAGGCCGCGGTCTACAAGGCGCCCAGCCGCGTGGACTTCGTCAGCGAGCTGCCCAAGAGCGCCACGGGCAAGATCCTCAAACGCGTGCTGCGGGAGCGTGTTTAAGCGCGGACCGAAACGGGTACATTGTGGGGGTTGGCCACTAAATTTGCATCGCCATTCCAACCGGGCCAGCTGGTCGTGCACGCGACTCACGGGGTGAGCCGCTATGCGGGGACCAAGATGATGGAGGGGGCCGACGGCAGGAGCGAGGAATACTTCCAGCTCGAGTACGCCGACGGACACCGGGTTTTCGTCCCCATCGAGCACGTCGCCCGGCTGACCAAGCACGTCGGGGACGAGGTCGCACTGACCCGCCTGACGGTGGAGTTCCAGCGCCGCTCGCCGTACGGCCGCCTCCCCAAGCCGAAGTAGCACCTAAGCGTTAGAATCACCCCGGAGTCTCCTTGCCGCTAAACGCGCTACAAATCGGTCTGCTCGTTGACAAGTATCAGAGGGAGCTCGACCGATTCGAAAAGATGTCCGCTGTCGTTTCTCGGCACCTTTCGGCCCAATTGCGAGCCTCTGCGATTCCCCACCTCCCAACCTTTCGTGCCAAGGCTCTCGATAGCCTGCGGGAGAAGCTGAGCCGCGATTTCCAGAAGCACGAGTTCCTATCTCTAGAGAGGGAATTCGGTCCAACCATCAAGGATCTGGCGGGCGTTCGGATAATGCTCTATCGGCCACGCGACGAGGACCAGGCCTGCCGTGTGATTGAGGAGTTATTTGTCGTACCTACCGGGGATCGGTTTCGGCGCGATTTCACAGATCAAGACAGCTATCAGGCCCGACATCGCGTCGTTTTGCTCCGCGATGAGATGCTCTACGGAGACCCAGGCCTGCTTAACCTGACTGGAGTGCTGTGCGAGGTGCAAGTGGTTACGCTTGGCGACCATATATGGAACGAACTTAACCACGACATCCTATACAAGACTCCGACTGGCGAGGCTACGCACGAGCAAGCCAGCCATCTAAGGATCCTTCGGGGACAGTTAAATGCAGTGCGTACAAGCGTCGAAGCGCTGATGGAGGCGACAGAACGGCAACGACAGGTTGCGCTGACTTCAATCGCGTCGCCGGAAGACCTGAGTGACGCGCTCAAATCACGAACGGGCAGGCGGCTTCGAGGCGACTTCGACCGCCTCTTGAAGCTACTCTCTGGCGTTCTTAGAGAGGTAACTCGTGCCAATTTGGACAGGCTTCCGATCGGACCCAAGGAACTAGGCGATGCTGCGGCTCGCCTTTTAGACGCTGGACTGTCTGTTGAAGACGAAGATGTATCTCTGGTTGTGGCAGCTCTTTGGCCCACGTTCGCCCAAGATTTCATAGACATTGCTGGAACCTGGCGAGGACGTCCCAGCGCTCTCGCCAAGACAATTCAAGCTCTCGCTCAGCATGCTAAGGCGAGGTAGGATTGACTGATGCCCAATCTTTCGGATGTCGTCGGGGTCCTAAATAGATACCGCGGTAGGTACGAGTGTCTCGATGCCTTTGTAGATGACATCGACGAACTCAGGCTGAACCTACCGCTGGCCCCGGGAACACGTCCCATCACGCAAGGTCCCCATCCGATTATTGAGACGTGGGTCGCGAACCAGGCTGTCAGAATGGATCTATTTCCTGATCGCGGCATTGCCCGATTCCGCCTAACAGACGGAACGGGTCGACCACCGGCCGGCGAGAGCATTGCGGCTGGCGCTGCTCTCGGCGGCACGTTAGGGGCGGCTCTTGGCGCGGCTTCTGAGCAAAAGGGCAACGGACTTCTTGGAGGCTTGGTTCTTGGCGTCTTGATTGGGGGCCTCATCGGGGCAGCGACGTCTGAACGCGCAGTTGCTCTACAGTTCGATCCGGTCTCGGCAACGTGGAAACTTTACGACGGCCACCTTATGACGTGGGCGAAGAGGACTTTGACGCCAGCGAGCTAGCGCGGCCAGCCAAGCTCGACGCCATACCGATCTGGAGATGATCGCGCACCCCTAATCGTTGTGACACTGCCCGGGCGCGAACCGGCGACCACTCAGGCCCGGTGGGCTGCGGCGCCCCCGGCACCCCGCTTACCGCTGCTTCCTTCCGGACCTGACGGGGTTCACGGAACCAGGTCGCGCAGGACCAGGCCATCAACGCGATCGCACGGAACACGGCTCCGGATAGCGCACCCCTCAAAGGGGAGTTCGACCCCGCTGAAGCGGATTGCGGGTACAGGGCACCGCTGGCTCCCCGTCTAGCGCGATCCCCAGCATTCTACGCGCCTGCCGGATGCAGCACCCCCACCCTACCCTCCCCCATCGAGGGGGAGGGGAAGACACTAGTCCTCGGCGCGCCGCCGCCGCGCCTGGCGTCGGTCGGACAGGAAGCCGACCGTAAAGAGGACTGCTGCCAGGACCAGGCCCACGATGAGAAGCCAGCTCACGCCAGCCAGCGAGCGGGTCGAGTAATAGACGCCGAACACGATGGCTCCAATCGGTATCCACGCGACGACGGCACACATTCCGGCCTGCCGCACGCCCGCCATGCGCTCCAGGTCCAACTCGGGCAAACCGCCGTCGATCTCGGTGGTGTTGTCAGGAGCTCGGTAACCGCCCCCAGGAGTCCAGCCGCCCCCATACCTCCAGCCGCCCGGCACGGCCTCAGCATAGTCATCCAGCCTTCAGCGATCGCCTAAGCTTTCGGCCCGCCTGCCGGCTGCAGCACCCCCACCCTACCCTCCCCCGTGAAGGGGGAGGGTTCTTCTATTTCTCAGGGAAGCGGACCACGCTCCAGGCGGCCAGCCAGCCGACGAGCGCGCCGAAGATGACCAGGGTTCCGACCTCGGCCGCCACAGCCGCCGCCACGAAGGCAGGGTCCTGCTGCATCTGCTGCTGCCGGGCGCTCAGCCGGTGGAGTGCGGCCTGGGCCACCGGCGATAGGGCCAGGATCACGGTCCCGCCGAAAACCGCGATCAGCTCGCTGATCCCGCCGATGATGGCGCCGACCTGCCATCCCGGGGTCGTGCTCTTCCACTCCTGGGCCAGCCGGCGCGCGGCTGCCCCGACGATCAGGAAGGTGATCGCCGTGCTCACGTAGCGGGTGAAATTGGAGATCTCGATCTCCCGGGCGACGAAGTCGGCGATCGCCTCGATGGCCAGCTCGAAGACGCCGCCCACGATCCCCAGCACCACCCCGAGCAGGGCGACGGCGCGCCAGCGTGCGGAGTTCAGTTGAGCCGCCCCAGCAGCTCGTTGCGCAGCTGGCGGATGCGGGGCGCGTCCACGGGCTCGGGCCGGATCTCCAGGTAGCGGGCGAAGTCGCGCAGGGCGTCCCGGTCGCGGTGCAGCCGGAACTCGATCATCCCCCGGTCGCGCCACTCGCCCGTGGCGTGGGGGTTGGCCAGCATGATCCGGTCGCTCGACGCCAGAGCGCGCTGCAGGTCGCCCTTGCCCATGTAGATGCCCTTGAGGTTGTTCAGGATCCGGGCCAGGATCTGGCGCTTGGGCGAGGGCTCGAGGAATCCGGGGCGCATGGGAACCGCCTCACCGTACATCTCGCCCAGCATCTTGGCGCATTCCTCGCGGGAGCGGACCCGCCCGTGGAAAGGGTCGATGAAGACCTCTCCCTCGGCGGCGCGGGGCGCGTACTTGACCATGAAGTGGCCGGGCATGCCGACGCCGCGCAGCGGCAGCCCGGCCCGCTCCCCGACCACCACGTAAACCACGGACAGCGTGATCGGGATGCCGAGCCGGCGCTCGAGCACCTCGTTGAGATAGCTGTTGCGCGGGTCGTAGTAATCGGCGTGGTTGCCCCGAAAGCGCTGGGCCTCGAAGAAGAAGGCGTTGCAGCGCTCGACCACACCGGCGGGGCTGATCTCGTCCCCCACCATCTCCCGCAGCTCGCCCGCCAGCCGCTCGATCCGGTCGAGGTAGGCGCCGAGGCGCAGCTCCGGGTACTCCTCGGCCGCGATCAGGAGCGCCCCCTCCGCCAGGTCCATCTCCGCCTCGGGCGTCTTGAGGAAACGCGTGAAGGCGTCGCGCGCCTCGGCCGGGGTCATCGCGGACTATTTAAGCCGCTGGCGCCGCTATCCTGACGTCGATGGACCTGCCCGAGCGCGTCTTCGTACTCGCGCGCCTGCCGGCCGACGGCCCGGGGGAGGGGGCGATGCGCCTCTACACGGTGGCCGGTCCGAAGGAGGGCCGGCTGACCCCGGTCTTCAGCAGCAT
>VBIC01000190.1:0-281 GCA_005881425.1 Chloroflexota bacterium
AGCGTGTAGCTGAGATATCTGCCCGGGAGCGAAACCTGCTGGGTCGCGCCGTCCAGCTTGGTCACCCACCCCGCGTAGTAGCGAAACGTGGCCGCGGCGATGGGCGCGTGAAACAGCAGCGCGTCATTGATCGGCATGCCGTTGTCGAGCGTCTCGAGCTGGGCGAACTCGTTCGCGCGGTCCTCGATCATGTCGCCGATCTTCCACAGCACCTTGGCGCGTTCGGCAGGCGGCAGGTCTCGCCATGTGCCGCGGTCGAAGGACTTGCGCGCAGCCGCCAC
>VBIC01000190.1:381-1591 GCA_005881425.1 Chloroflexota bacterium
AGCGGCCGCCGATCAAGAGCTTCTTCGGCTGTCCTTTGAGGAATGCCGCGACTTCCAGGTCTTCGGCTATCGCCATTCAGAGCGCATCGTACGCCGCCAGAAGTTAGGCTCTTGCCATGCTGATGGAAGTGACGTGCAGGTGCGGGTGGACGACACGCGGGACGAGACCGCAGGTCATCGAAAGCGTCCGTGCCCACGGCAGGACCGAGCACGGGCAGGAGATCACGCCGGCCGAGGTCCGGGCCATCTGGCGGACGGTCGAAGGTGATGGCGCGAAGAAGTAAGCCGGCCCTCGCCGCCCTGGCCGAGACCATGGGCCCGCCGGTGTCATCGACCCCCTGGTCGTCTCAGTTCGTGGCGCAGACGCTCGAGGTGCTCCCGGTCGCGCTTGGCGAAGATGGCCTGTTCTGGATGAAGCCGGTGCACGCCGATTCGCTGCGGGTCGGCCTTTCCTCCAACTCGCGTCCGGCCGACGTCGTCCTCGACCTCCTCAAGTGGTACCCGCTGACCCCCCTCGTCGTCCACTCCACGTCCTGGCGCCACGAGGAAGGCAGGATCATCCTGACCTACATCGCGGCCGTGGAGTCTCCTGGCGAGCTGGCCAGGGATTCGCTGGTTGCGCTCGCGGTCAAGCGGGCGGAGCTTGCCCGTGGCGGCGCGATGTCCGCGCCGAAATCGATCGGCGTCGAGGCCGTCATCGAGCACGCGCTTCGCCACCTCGCCTGGTTGGTCCGCGACGACCCCGCGGTCGCAAGCGAGCTCGGGGGCTGGAGGGCGGCCCTCGCAGGCTTCGAGCCGGAGCCCTTTCGCGCGCTGGTCTGATCGCGCTGGGTTCTGAAAAAGCCCGACGCTGGGGGATCCTGCCGGCCTACCAAGGCTGGCGGGGCGAGCTCGTCGAGACATTTCCCGAGGTCGAGCACGCCATCCTCGATTCGATGGGCGCGGTGACCGACGCGCCGCCAGGACGGCGGCGGCCTCGACTCTCCGACGATCCGTGCTCTCCCGCCCCCAGGCGCAGTTGGGGTTGGGCGGTGCAGCTCTACGCGCTGCGCTCGCGTGAGAGCTGGGGAGTCGGCGACCTGGCCGACCTGCGTCGCTTCGCGCGCTGGTCGCGCAAAGCCGGCGCATCGACGGTCCTTCTCAACCCTCTGGGCGCGCAGAACCCAACCTTCCCCTATCAGCCGTCGCCATATTTCGCTTCGTCGCGCAG
>VBIC01000116.1:0-19380 GCA_005881425.1 Chloroflexota bacterium
GATCGCGATCAGCGTCCCGCGGCTGGTCTGGGGAAGGTGGCGGCGCGCACGCCAGGCCACGTAGGCGGTCCGCATCACCTCGCCGTAGACGTCGAGCTGAAGCTGGTCGACCGCCGCGTTCCCGATCCGGATCGGCCGGGCGCCGCCGTAGCCCTGCAGCTCGTCCACAGTCGTCTCGTGGATGCTCGGATCGCCGTCGACGCGGTACATGATCTGGAAGCGGCTGGGATCCTTCTTGTGGACGCGGTCCAGCCAGCGCATGAAGGCGGCGGCTTCGTCTCGAAAGCCCAGCTCCGTGAGCGCCTGGACCAGGATGGCCGAGTCTCGAAGCCAGGTGTAGCGGTAGTCCCAGTTGAGGCTGCCTCCCGGACTCTCGGGGAGCGAGGTGGTGGGGGCGGCGACGAAGGCGCCGGTGGGCTCGTATTGCATCAGCTTGAGCGTCAGAGCCGAGCGGCGCACCTGCTCGATGAAGCGCCCATGGTATCCGCTGGAGGTGATCCAGTCGAACCAGAAGGCGTCAGTCAGGTGCAACCAGCGGTCGGCGCGCTCGTATTCGATCGGCCGGGGCGCGGGCTCGCCTGCCTCCACCTGGTGCAGGATCAGGCTGATCCTTTTCCCGGGTCGGGCGCGCCCACAGATCACTGCCGCGCCGTCGCGCAGGTCGAGCGTCGAATCCTCCGGATACTGGAGCGCCAGCCGGGTGCCGCCGTGCTGGGCGAGCAGAAGCCCGCCTCGCAGCGGCTTCAGCTGCGCCGGCCTGCGCCCGTAGTCGAAGCGTGGGTTGAAGGTAGCCTGCCAACCGAAGCTGCCCGCGACGCCCACCAGCAGCCGGACCAGCCGGACCGAACGCGGGCAGTCGCGCCGCCGCGCCGGCGGCAGGACCGGCATGAAGTCCACCACCCGGAGCCGGCGATGCCCCTCCCACCAGTGCGTCTCCATGGCGTTGGAGCTGGTCCGATACGTACGGTCCGACTGCGCCTGCGCGGCGGGGCGGACCTCGAAGTAGCCGCCCTTCTCCCAGTCGAGCAGCCGTCCGAAGACGGACGGGCTGTCGAACCGAGGCAGGCACATCCAGTCGATCGACCCGTGCTTTCCGAGGAGAGCCGCCGAGCGAAGGTCGCCCAGCAGCCCGTAGTAACCGATGGGCGGGTAGCGCGGGGACTCGCTCCTCACCTTTCAATCTTGTCGGATCGGCCCTATACTCAGCGCAAGCACGAGCACCATGGCCTGGCTGTCCGCGTTCAAGTTCCGCCTGAACACCCTCGGGATCGTGCTGATCCCGGTCTGCATCGCCATCGACTGGGCCGGCCACGCGATCGCCAGCGGGCTCAGGCTGCCCCTCTTCCTGGACTCGATCGGCACCATCCTGGGCGGGATACTGGCGGGTCCCTGGGTCGGTGGACTGGCCGGCTTCATCACCAACCTCATCAGTTCGGGGACCATCGATCCCATCTGGCAGAGACAGCCCCGCGGTTGGATCGGCATCTGGATCCTCTGCTTCCTGGTGGCGTCAATCGGCTCCACGCCGCTCAACATCGGCCTCTACCAGGGCCAGAGCGGCATCCCCTTCGGGGATGCCATCTACACCGCTCTGGTCAATGCCCACTTCCCCACCTGGATCGCCGCCTACGTCGACGAGGCGGCCGTCGACCTGCCGGACAAGCTGATCACGGCGCTGGTCGCGGTCCTCATCTACCAGGGTTTGCCTCGGCGCTATCGCGCCCTCTTCCGGCTCTACCAGCCGGATGACGACGCCGAGGGGGAGCGCAGCCCCGCCCGCGCTTAGCGGGATTCGAGCGGCCTTCGCTTGGCGCGCGGCCTGAGCCTGTACGCGGAAGGGTCTTCTCCCCTCCACCGCGCGCATCCGCTGACCAAGGCGACGCTGACGCTGTGCGCCATCGGGCTGGCCTTCATCCTTCCCAGCTGGCCGCTGGTGCTGGGCGTGGGCGTCGCGCTGCTGAGCCTGCTGGCCGCGGCAGGCGTCCTGCGGCGTTTCCTGTTCGTCGCGGCCGGCCTCCTGGTCCCGATCACGCTCCTGCTGGCCCTGGTGCAGAGCCTGGCCAATCCGCACAACCAGACGGTGATCCTTCCGCTGGGACCCCTGGCCGTCCACCGCGAGGGCCTGTACATCGGGCTGCTCGCGGCGCTTCGGATCGCCGACCTGGTCGCGGCCACCTTCCTGTTCAGCTTCACCACCCGTCCCGCCGACCTGGCCGAGGCGCTGATGCAGCGCGGCCTGAGCCCGCGGTTCGGCTACGTGATCCAGTCGGCGCTCCAGATCATCCCTCAGAGCCTGGAGACGGCCGACCGCATCCGGGACGCGCAGCGGGCGCGCGGCCTGGAGACGGAGGGACCTCTCCCGCGCCGGGCCCGGGCCTTCATCCCTCTCCTGTTGCCGCTGGTGCTCTCGGCGCTGGTCGCGACCCAGGAGCGAGCCATGGCGCTCGAAGTCCGCGGATTCGGGCTGAAGGTGGGGCGCCTCGCCCGTTACCGGATTCCGGACAGCCTGGGACAGCGGGTCCTCCGCTGGGGGCTGGCGCTCGCCGTCGTCGCCGCGCTCGCGGCGCGACTGCGCGGCTGGCTATGACCCCGGTCATCGCCATGGCCGCCGCCCGCTATCGCTACCCTGAGACCGATCACGACGCGCTCGGTCCGGTCGACCTGGCGATCGGCCCAGGCGAATGGGTGGGAGTCGTCGGCCCCACCAACGCGGGCAAGTCCACGCTCTGCTACGTGATCATCGGGCTGGCCCCGCAGTTCTTCGGCGGACGCCTGCGCGGCGAGGTCAGCGTCTTCGGCTCACCGACCGCGAGCCAGCCGGTCAACGAACGCTCCCGGCGCGCCGGCCTTCTCTTCCAGAATCCATTCACCCAGCTCTCCGGCGCGCGTGAGCGGGTCGACGAGGAGGTCGCCTTCGGCCCGGAGGCCCACGGGCTGCCGCAGGCCGAGGTCGAGGAGCGGGTCGCGGAGGCGCTCCGCCTGACCGGGCTGCAGGATCTCCGCGCCAGGCATCCCCTGGATCTGAGCGGCGGCCAGCTGCAGCGCCTGGCGCTGGCCGCGCTGCTGGCGATGCGTCCCGAGCTGCTTCTCCTCGACGAGCCGACCTCCCAGCTCGATCCGGCCGGCAGCCGCGCGCTTTTCGACGTCCTGCGCGGATTGCACGCCGCCGGCACCACGATCGTGATGGTCGAGCATCGCCTGGAAGCGGTCGCGGCCATGTGCCCCCGGGTGATCGCGCTCGGTGAGGGACGGTTGCTGGCCGACGGCGCGCCGGCCGAGGTCTTCAACCGGCCCGAGGTGCAGGCGAGCGCGGGCATCCCCGCCTTCGCCCGGCTCGCGGCCCTGGTGGGCAAGGGGCCGCCTCTGCCGGTCACCTTCGAGTCCGCGGTGGAGGCGCTGCGTGGCTGAGATCGTGCTCCGGTCGGTCTGCTTCGACTACTCCAGTGCCGTGCCCGTCTTCCGTGAGCCGGGCATCACGCTGGCCCTGCCCCAGGCGGCGATCGCCCTGATCGGTGAGAACGGCGCCGGCAAGACCACCCTGACCAAGCTCCTCAACGGCCTCCTCCGCCCCCGCACGGGCTCGGTGGTGGTCGCCGGAACGCCGGTTGCCGAGCGCTCCGTGGCCCAGATGGCCCCCGTCATCGGCTACGCCTTCCAGAACCCGGACGACCAGCTCTTCGAGCGTACCGTCCGCGACGAGGTGGCCTTCGGCCCGCGGGTCATGGGACGGCCACGGGAGACGGTCCAGGCCGCGGTCGACCGGGCGCTCGATCTCTGCGGCCTGGCCGGGCAGGCGTCGACCCATCCCCACGACCTGGTGCTGGCGGAGCGGAAATGGGTGACGATCGCGTCGGCTCTGGCCGCCGACCCCCCGGTGGTGGTCCTGGACGAGCCCACCCTGGGCCAGGACTGGGCAGGACGCGAGCGCCTTCGCGCGCTGGTCCGGGCGCTCGGCGGCCAGGGCCGCCTGGTCCTGGTCGTGACCCACGACATCGACTTCGTGGCCCAGGCCTGCGACTGGACCGTGGTCCTGACCAGGGGCCTGGTCCGCTACTCGGGGCGAACGGCTCTCGCCTTCGCCGACGAGGGGCGGATGGAGGAGGCCGGCCTGGAGCTTCCGGCGGGTACCCGGCTGGCTCGCGCCCTCGGAGCGGACCCCGCCCCGGTCGGCGACGAGGCCTTTGCCGCCTGGTACCGAGTGCGGCCTGCTTGACGGGGCGGGTGGCCGCGGGTATATCTTGGCCTTACCGTCCGCTGACGAGTCAAAGGGGAGGATGGCACGCTGCCCGTGAACCAGGACCCGCTTCGACGCGGCTTTACCCCGGCGCAGGCAGCCGCGGCCCAGCAGCCGGCCCAGCCCCAGACGCCCGCCGAGGCCGGCACCATGCCACGCCTCCACGTCGTGGGCGTCTTCGGCGGCCTGTTCTGCGGCTACCTGGGCCTCAGCTCCGTGATCCCGGTGCTTCCGAGGTACGTTCGCGAGACCTTCAGCGGCGCCGACGTCGCCATCGGGCTGGCGGTCACCGCCACGGCCTTCACCGCCCTCATCATGCGTCCCGTGGCCGGAAACCTCGCCGATCGGTACGGTCACCGGATGGTGATGCGGCTGGGGGCTCTGATCGTGGCCGCCGGCGGGCTCCTCTACTTCCTGCCCCTGGGGCTGCCCGCCCTGGTCGGGATCCGCCTCCTGCTCGGCGTCGGCGAAGCCTCGCTCTTCACCGCCGGCGCCGTCTGGGTGGTGACGCTCGCGCCCCACAACCGGCGTGGCCAGCTGATCGGGCTCTACGGCATCAGCATGTGGTTCGGGATCTCGGCCGGCACTTTCGCCGGCGCTGCGCTCCTTCACTTCGGCTACGGCGCGGTCTGGACATTCAGTGCCGCAGCTCCCGTCGCCGCCTTCCTGTTGATCAGCTCGGTTCCCGTGCTTGCCCCGGCGGGGCTCGCCGGCGGCCGGGGCAACCTGCTTCCGCGTCCGGCGATCGTGCCCGGGGCCGCGCTCGGCCTGGCCTCGGCCGGGTATGCCGCGGTTGCGGCCTTCGTCGTCCTCCACCTTCAAGCGCGCGGCATCCAGTCGGGCGTCTACGTGCTCAGCGTCTATAGCGCCGTCTACGCCGGAACCCGGCTGGTCATCGGCCGCCTGCCCGATCAGCTCGGACCGCGCCGGGTCGCGTTCTGGTCGGGCATCGGCGAGGCGGCCGGCCTCCTGATCATCGCCGCCGCCCCCAACCTGCCGGTCGCCCTCCTCGGCACGGTGGTCATGGGAGCCGGCTTCTCGCTCCTCCATCCCTCGCTGGCGCTGATGGTCATGAACCGCACCGACCGCTCGCGGCAGGGGGCGGCGCTGGGCGCCTACACCTCCTTCTGGGACCTCGGCTTCGCCATCTGGGGACCGCTCCTGGGCGGGATCGCGACCGGGTTCCACTATCCGGCGGTCTTCGTCTTCGGCGCCGCCTGCGCCCTGGCGGCGGTGGCGATCTCGCTCACGGTGCCTCAGCCGAGCGCGCAGCCGGCGGCCGCAGGCTGAGGTGGAGAATCCTGGCGTGGAGGCGCCCCGGCCTCTCACCATCCTCTGTATCACCGGCTGGTGCCGGAACGGCAGCACCATCATCGGCAACGTCCTCAACGAGATCCCAGGGTTCTTCCACGTCGGGGAGCTGCACTTCCTCTGGAAGAATGGCGCGGGAAAGGGATCCAACGTCCTCTGCGGCTGCGGCACGCCGCTGACCGAATGCTCCATCTGGTCCACGATCCTCCCCCTGGGCAGGCCGGCCGGAGTCTCTGCGGAGGACTACGCCGACACTATCCGGCGCCGGCAGCTGGCCTACGTCCGGACCCGGCACACCTGGCGGGTGCTCAACCGCGGACTCTATTGCGAGGGGATTCGCGAGCACGCGGCCCTGATGGCGCGGACCTACCACGCGGTGGCCGACCTGGTGGGTGCGCGCGTTATCGTCGATACCACCAAGATCCCGGGCGAGGCCGCCCTTCTTCCCCACCTCGAAGGAGTGACGCCCTACTTCGTCCACCTGGTGCGCGACCCGCGGGCGGTCGCGGAGTCCTGGCGCGTACCCAAGCAGTACGCTTACACGATGTCCTCGTCGAAGAGCACCGCATACTGGTTCGGCTTCAACCTGGCCTCGCAGGCGATCACACGCCGTTACCCCGACCGGTCGTTCTTCCTTCGCTACGAGGACTTCATCGCCGACCCGCCCGGCACCATCGACTCGCTGCTGCGGCTGTGCGGTGTCGACCCGGCCGCCAATCCGCTGCACGGCCGGTCGATCGAGCTGCGTCCCAATCACACCGTCACCGGCAATCCGGATCGCTTTCGCAGCGGTGCCACCGTCATCCGCGATCGAGACGATTCCTGGAAGAACGGCCTCTCACGCCGCGCCAGGCTGGCGGCGACGGCCCTATCCTGGCCGCTCCTTCGCCGCTACGGGTACGCAGACGGGGGCAGCCGGGGAGTGGAAACCATTGGATCTAGGGCTTGAGGACAAGGTTGCCCTGATCGCGGGCGGCTCAAGCGGCCTCGGCCTCGCCGTCGCCACTGAGCTGGCCAGGGAGGGCGCGCATGTCGCCATCGGCGGGCGCGACCGCGAACGCCTGGCGGCTGCGCGGCGCAGGCTGGAACAGGTCGCCCGCGGCCGAGTCCACACCACGAGCGTGGACGTCACCGACGACGCCGCAGCACGCCGCTGGGTCGGCGATGTCGCCGGCGAGTTCGGCGGGCTGCACGTCGTCGTCGTCAGCGGCGGCAGCCCGCCGGTCGGCGCCGCCTCGCAATTCGGGCTCGAGGATTACCGGACGGCGGTCGAGCGGAATCTCTTCCCACCGATCCGTCTCGCCCTGGCGGCCCTGCCGCACATGAAGGCCGCCCGGTGGGGCCGGATCCTCTTCGTGGCCTCGGAGACGGCGAATCACCCGGTCGGAATGCTGGCGCTGTCCGGCGTGGCGCGCGCCGGCTTGGTCCGCTTTGCCGAATCCCTCGCCTCGGAGGTTGGCAAGGACGGCATCACCGTCAACGTCCTGGCGCCGGGCGCGACCCGCACCGAGATGGTGGAGCGGGCGGCGGCGAAGATGGCTCGGGATGGCGACGTCGAAGCCGAGCTGCGTACCTGGGGAAGCAACAACGCCGTAGGCCGGATCGGCCGCCTGGACGAGTTTGCCGCTGCGGCCACCTTCCTGGCGAGCGATCGCGCCTCCTTCATCACCGGCCGGGTTCACCTGATGGACGGAGGCGCCAGCGTGATGGAGGGGCTGCCGTACATCAAGACGGCTGCGCCGAAGGACGTTTTCACGTGAGCTGGTGGGGGCACACCAACCTCGTCTTCATGGAGGGGAATGATCGATGCCAGTGAGCAGCCGCGTCTACACCGAGACGGACGTCGAAACCTTCTTCGATCAGACCCTGAACAACTACCTCAGCTTCTGGGACAGCCAGGGAGCCCTGCACACCGGGTACTTCGCCGGGGAGGGCGACCAGGACTATCAGGCGGCCCAACAGCGGACCTCCGACATGCTGGCGGCCGACGCCGGTATCGATGAATCATCCTACGTGCTCGACGTGGGCTGCGGCTGCGGCAACTTCCTGATCCACCTCGCGGAGCGGTTCGGATGTCGGGGCGAGGGCCTGGACCTGAGCGAGGAGCGGATCAGGTTCGCGCAGAAGCTCGCCGGGGACAACCCGCGGATCCAGTTCCGCCACGCCTCGGCCACCCAGATGCCCTACGAGCCGGACCGGTTCACGCACGTGGTCAGCCAGGACGCGCTCTGCCTGGTCCCGGACAAG
This sequence comes from Chloroflexota bacterium, assembly GCA_005881425.1. GTDB lineage: Bacteria > Chloroflexota > Dormibacteria > CF-121 > CF-121 > CF-120. The sequence continues at coordinate 7,793 of VBIC01000116.1, forward strand.
GAGCGCAGCCACACCGAGATCTTTCGCGTTCTCCGGCCCGGCGGCCTCTTCGCCTTCTCCGACTTCCTCCAGCCCCAGGAGGCGATCAGCGAGCGTGCCCGCAAGCACGTCTACGACCGGGTGCGCTGGAACGGCGGCTACTCGCTGGTTGGATATCAGGCTGCCCTGGAGATGGCAGGCTTCGAGATCCTCCTGGCTCGCAACCTCGGGAACCATCTCAAGCAGACCTACCGGGTCCTGGGAAAGACGGCGCAGGAGCGCTCGCAGACGGCCTCGGAGGACGCGGCCCGTGAGTGGATGCTCGCCTTCTCCGCCTCCTGCAAGGAGATCCAGGTCGCCATCGACGACCGCGAGTTCGGCTGGGGAATGATCGTCGCCCGCAAGCCTGCCAGCGCCAGGTCCTGAGCAGCGAGACCTTGAGGAGGTAGCCGTGCAACGGGTCGAAGGCATGAAGCGGACCATGGCGGAGGTCGTCGCGGCCCGCAAGGGCGAGATGTCGCCGGGCCGGACCTTCGTGGAGGCCTGCGCCGCGAGAGGCCTCGAGGCTGCGGTCGAGTTCGACGTGACCATCACCGACTCCCTCACCAGCTCACGACGCAAGCCGCGCTACCCGGCGCGCAACATGCTCAAGGTCGTCGACCTCTCTCGGGACCCCCGGCGCTTTTACTGGCACGAGAGCCCGCCCGCGCCCGGCGATGCCCGGGTCGATGAAGCCGAATCGCGACGGGAGCTGGCCAGCCGCTTTCACAAGTCGCCGATTCCGGAGCTCCTGCCGACCACTGCCTGGGTCCAGGTCCCGCCCGGCCTGTGGGAGGACACAGAGACCTTCGAGTCCTTCATCAACTACCGCCTGATTGTCCGCCTGGGAACGGCTGAGAACCACACCATCATCCGCGGCCAGGGTGGGCTGCTCAGCATTCCGGGGATCGCCCGCATGACGTCCAGTGGGCCCTTCAGCTCGACCGTCCTGGCGGCCTGCAACGAGGTGGAGCAGATGCCCGTCGACTACTACAGGTTCATGGGCCAGGGCCGGCTGATGGACGACGTGGAGCGGAACGGAGTCTTCATCGTGCGCACCCGGCTGGTCGACCCGGGCACCGCGATCGTCGGCGACTTCGGGCACGGCGCCCAGCTTTTCGACGCCGGACGCTCGGTGATCCGCTTCGCCGACCCGCCGCCGGGAACGTTCGCTGAGCCCGGGATCGCCCTCATGGCCCAGATCCACGAACGGGTCGTGGTCAACCTTCCCACCAACTTCTTCGTGGTCAGCCTCTAGGATCGCGGCATGCACGGCCTAAGGCTCGGCGCCAGTGCGGCAGGATCCTGACATCGTCGTCGTCGGGGGCGGTGTGGTGGGCCTGTTCTGCGCCTATCACCTGCGCCGCGCAGGCAGGAGCGTCGCGGTGGTGGAGCGCGGATCCCTGGGGGGCCCTCAGTCATGCTCCTCGGGCAACACCGGCTTCGCCGGCACCCACGGCGCCACGCCCCTGGCCGAACCCGGGGTGGTGGCGCAGGGGCTGCGCTGGCTGCTCAACCCGGAGAGCCCCTTCTACGTCAAGCCGCGCCTCGACCTCGAGCTGCTGCGCTGGCTCTGGCACTTCAGGCAGGCCTGCAACGCCGAGGACGCGGCAGCCGGCTTCCGGGTGCTGGTCGAGATGAAGCAGCGCAGCCTGGCGATCCTGCGCGAGGTCTGCGCCGAGGGTTCCCTCGCCTCCACCTTCACCGCCCGGGGAATGGTGCTCGCCTTCAAGACGCCGCAGGCATTCGAGAAGGCGTGCCGCGCGGTGCCCCAGGCGGTCGCCTATGGGGTGCCGCTTCGCGTCCTCGCCGCCTCAGAGCTGGAGGAGCTGGAGCCGGACGTCGAGTTCGACGTCAGCGGCGCGCTCTACAACGAGGAGGGCGCCTATCTGCATCTTCCCGACTTCATCCACCAGTTCGCCCGGCTGCTGGAGGAGATGGGAGTCGAGCTCCATTCGGGCACCGAGGTCGTCGGCTTCGAGGTCGCCGAGCGCAGGGTGGAGCGGGTTCTCACCGATCGGGGTGATCTGTGTCCCGATGAGGTGGTCATCGCCGCCGGCGCCTGGTCGGCCGAGTGCGCCCGAAAGCTCCGGATCGAGCTCGAGCTCCAACCGGCCAAGGGGTACAGCGTCACGGTCCGCCGGCCGGGCAACGCACCTCGGCTGCCGCTGCTGCTGAGCGAGGGGAAGGTGGCGCTCACGCCCCTGGGCGACCGTCTTCGCTTGGGCGGAACCCTGGAGCTCTCGGGCATGAGCATCGCCGTCTCGCGGCAGCGCGTGGAGGGCATCCTCAAAACCGTTCGGGCCTTCCTCCCCCGCCTGGAGCCGACCGAGACGGTGGAGGTCTGGAGCGGCCTTCGCCCCTGCACCCCGGACGGGCTGCCCCTGCTGGGACGCGCCGAGCCCTACCGCAACCTTTCCATCGCCAGCGGCCACGGCCATATCGGCATGGGACTTGCGCCCTTCGGCGGCAAGCTTATCGCCCAGATCATCGCCGGCGAGGAGCCAGACGTCGATCCGGCGCCGTTTCGCATCGGCCGGCAGGGCCGGCGCCGCCCGACGACGGCTCGTTTACCGGCCCAGAGGAGGATCCCATGGCTGGCGCAGCGGCATTGAGGCGCGAGGCGGCGATCGGGATCATCGGTCTGGACACGACCTTCACCAAGATCCCGGGGCACATCCGCAACCGGAGCACCTTCGATTTCCCGGTCGTCTACCGGGTGGTCGAGGGCGCGACCGCGGAACGGGTTGTGAAGCAGGCGGATCCGACCCTGCTCCAGCCCTTCGTTCGCGCCGCCCAGGAGCTCGAGGCGGAGGGCGTGGGGGCCATCACCAGCGCCTGCGGCTTCCTGGTCATCTTCCAGAAGCAGCTGGCCGATGCCGTCAGCGTCCCGCTCTATGCCTCGAGCCTGATCCAGGTGCCGATGGTCCACCGTATGCTGGGCTCGAATCGCAAGCTGGGACTCCTCGTCGCCCGCAAGGACTCCCTCACCCGGCGTCACCTGGAGGCGATCGGCGCCGAGTCGATTCCCCTCTGTATCGCCGGGATGGAGGAGCAGCCTGAGTTCCGCGAGGTGATGCTCGAGGCCCGGCGGGCCGAGCTCGACGTGGACCGCCTGGAGCACGAGGTCCTGGGGCAGGCCGAGCGCCTGGCAAGCGAGAACCGCGACCTGGGCGCGCTGGTGATCGAGTGCACCGACCTGGTGCCCTTCTCCCACGCCATCCAGGCGCGGCTCGGGCTGCCCGTCTTCGACATCGTCACCCTCACCGAGATGGTCCACCGCAGCCTCACTCGCCGGCCCTACGACCTGGTCGCTGCCCTGTAGCGCGGGTTGGCGAGGGGCCGGTAAGGTGGGAACGATGGCTCTCCATACGCGGTTGATCGGGATCGCGGCCACCGCGATGATGCTGGCGGCCTGCAGCTCACCGGCGTCCTCCGGCTCGGCCTCCCCCTCGCCGGTCGGCGGCGTCGTGGGGGCCATCCAGGTGCCCGACCTACCCGGCGCCGCCGCCGCGGGTTTCGGGTCGCTCTGGGTCAGCGACTACAAGCACGGGAGCCTGGTCCGGGTCAGCGGCAGCACCCGGCTCTCCCTGACCAGGATTCGGGTCGGCGATCCTGGCGCGCTTCAGCCCGCCTGTCAGCCGGACCAGGAGGACGCCCCCGCCGGCTCCTTCATCATCCGCCGTTGCGACCTGCCCAGCGGCGTCGCCTGCGGCGCGGGCAGCGTGTGGACCGGGCGCAACGACCTCAAGGCCGTGGTCCGGATCGATCCGGCCACGAATCGGATCACCGCCACCATCCCGGTCGGGATCCTGACCTTCGGGCTGGCCGCCACCGGTGACGCCGTCTGGGTGACCTCCAACGACGACAACGTGGTGATCCGGATCGATCCCCGGACGAACCGGGTGGTCGCACGCGTCCCGGTGCCCAGCGGTCCGGCCGGCGTACTCATCACGCCGACGGCGGTGTGGGTCGCCGACAGCACCGGCCGGCTGCTGACCAAGATCGATCCCGCCACCAACGCCGTGCAGGCGGAGGTACCGGTCGAGGCCAGCCCCTTCCCGATGGCCCTGGCGGCCGGGTCGCTCTGGGTCCGCAACGAAGATGCCAGCACCCTGTCTCGCGTCGACCCCAGCGCCGCCAGGGTGACCGCCAGCATCAAGACCGACCCCTTCTATACGACCGAGGGCCTGGACAGCCTGGTGGGCGCGTCGAGCGGCGTCTGGATGAGCGGTCTGCGGCTCCAGTTCCTCGACGCGACGACCCAGAAGGTGACCCGTTCCCTGCCGGTCGAGGGCCGTCCCTACGACGCCGGGGGCGGCAGGCTCTGGGTCCTGGGAACGACCGGCCAGGTCAGCCTGCTCGATCCGGCGGCCTGAAGGCGAGCCGGAGCCAGCGCCTTGAAGCGTCGGCTCCGAGAGGCGGTCATGTCGAGTTGCGCCGCGACCTTCCTGATGGCGAGGACCGCGTCCTCGCAGTCCGCCTCGGTCAGCGTCGGCGCCAGCGGTATGTCCACCGTTTCCTCCAGGAGGCCGGTGGTCCGCGGCAGCAGGGCCTTGATCTCGCTCACGCTGCGGCCGGGAAAGAGGAAGCGCCAGTTCCAGAAGCAGCGGATGTTGCTCTCCGCGGGATCACCCAGGTTGCGTGCGTCGATCCCCTCGCGGCGCAGGGCACGGGCGAACCAGGCCGCCGCCCCGTCGCGCCCGTCGCGGACTCGAAAGAGGAGCGACTCACCGAGACAGGCGCCGGGGGCAACCGGCCTGCGCAGCGTGATCGGCGCCAGGTCGGCGACCCCTCTGGAGACCCGGCCGTAGACCGAGCGCTGCAGCTTCAGCCGTAGCGGGAGCCGGTCCAGCGCCGAGGCGGCGACCGCGGCCCGGATCTCGTCCATGCGAAAGGCGAAGATCGGGTAATCGAGGTCGCAGATCGGAACCTGGCTGGGGGCTTCGAAATGGCGCGCACATCGCCCCTCGTAGGCCCCTGAGTAGACCACCGCCCTGGCGAAGAGCTCGGTGTCGTCGGTGAGCAGGAAGCCGCCCTCGCCGGTGTTGATCGACTTGTCCGATTGGGTGCTGAAGGCCCCAGCCACGCCGAAGGTGCCCAGCCGGCGCGCATTCAAAGACACGCCCAGCGCCGGAACCACGTCCTCTATCACGGGGATCCCGACCTCGTCGGCGAATCGCATCACGGCACGCATAGGCGCGGCGAACCCGCGCATGTGAACCGGCACCACGGCCTTGACCTCGGGCGAGTACCGGGCGCGCAGGTCCTCGACGTCCAGGTGCAGGTCGTCGTCGACCTCGACCAGGAGCGGACGGCAGCCGGCGAGCAGGATGGCGCTGGGCGTGGCCGCGAAGCTGAAGGCCTGCGTGGCTACCACCGATCCGGGTTCGACCCGGGCCATCAGCGCCAGCGCGATGGCCGTGGTCCCGCTGTGGCAGGCCAGCGCGTGGCGCACTCCGAAATAGGACTGGAGCTTGGCCTCCAGGCGGCCGGTCTCCGTCTGAGCCGTGGGCCGGCAGTCGTACCGGAAATAGAGACGGCTGCGCAGGGCGCGCAGCCCCGCGTTCTGGTCCTCCTCGCTGACGAAAACTGCCCCCTTGTCATAGGTGGGCCAGGGCCGCGTCCGAACCGGATCCCCGCCTTCGATCGCCAGGTGGCCGTCGACTTTTAGCTGCATCTGCCTCCCCGGTGCCCCCGCGACCCGTCCCTACACCCGGCTCCTATACCATTACCTACACATACCATTACCATTACCTAGGCCTGGGGCACAAGTGGCTGACGCTTCCACGTTTCAGACAGAGCAGGCTGATGAGGTGCGCCTTCTCGAGCCGCTGATCGAGCCCCATGGGGGGAAGCTGGTCGATCTCGTCGTCACCGGCGCGGCCGCCGAGGAGGTCAAGGAGAGCCTTCACACCTCGCCGTCCTGGGATCTCACTCCCCGGCAGCTGTGCGACCTCGAGCTGCTGCTGACCGGGGGCTTCTCTCCACTGGACGGATTCCTGGGCCGGGCCGACCACGAGTCGGTCTGTCACCGGATGCGGCTTGCCGACGGCACGCTGTGGCCCATCCCGGTCACCCTCGACGTGCCCGAGGAGCTGGCGGCCAGGCTCGCCCCCGGCCAGACCCTGGCCCTGCGCGATCCTGAGGGTGTCGCCCTCGCCGCCCTGCGGGTCGGCGAGCTCTGGCAGCCCGACCGCCAGGCGGAGGCCGAGGCCGTCTTCGGAACTCTCGACCCGGGCCATTCCGGGGTCAGGCACCTGCTGAGTCAGACCCATCCCTGGTATGTCGCGGGCCGGCTCGACGGGCTGCAGCTTCCACTTCACTACGACTACCGGGACCTGCGCCACACGCCTTCCGGACTGCGGGCCGAGTTCCAGCGCCTGGGCTGGCGTCGCGTGGTCGCCTTTCAGACCCGCAACCCTCTCCACCGGGCTCACCTCGAGCTGACCCGGCGCGCGGCCCGGGAGGTCGACGCCCAGCTCCTCGTGCATCCGGTGGTGGGGATGACCAAGCCGGGCGACGTGGACCATTACACCCGGGTCCGCTGTTACCAGGCGATCATGCCGAGCTATCCGCCAGGCACCGCGATGCTCTCCCTCCTCCCCCTGGCCATGCGCATGGGCGGTCCCCGTGAAGCCGTCTGGCACGCCATCATCCGTAAGAACCACGGGGTGACGCACCTGATCGTGGGCCGCGATCACGCCGGACCTGGGCAGGACTCGCGAGGCAAACCCTACTACGGGCCCTACGACGCGCAGGCGCTGGTGCGCGAGCATGAGCGAGAGCTGGGGGTGGAGATGGTCCCCTTCCAGCAGATGGTCTACCTCCCCGACCGCGACCAGTACCTGCCCGAGGATGAGGTCGAGAGCGGCGCCCGGATCGCCTCCATCTCCGGCACCGAGCTGAGGCGCCGCCTGAACGAGGGCAGCGACCTTCCGGCCTGGTTCACGCCGCCCGCGGTCGCGGCCGAACTGCGCCGTTCTTACCCGCCCCGCATCCGGCAGGGTTGCACCGTCTTCTTCACCGGACTCAGCGGCGCGGGCAAATCGACCCTGGCCAACGTGCTCCTGGTCAAGCTCCTGGAGCGAGGCGGCAGGCGGGTCACACTGCTCGACGGCGACGTCGTGCGCAAGCACCTCTCCTCCGAGCTGGGCTTCTCGCGAGAGCACCGGGACATCAACATCCGCCGGATCGGATTCGTCGCCTCGGAGATCACCAAGCACGGAGGTATAGCGCTCTGCGCCCCGATCGCGCCCTACGACGCCACCCGCAAGGAGGTGCGGGCGATGGTGGAGGCTGCAGGCGGTTTCGTGCTGGTCCACGTGGCGACGCCGCTACAGGTATGTGAGGCGCGCGACCGCAAGGGGCTGTACGCCAGGGCCCGGGCCGGGTCGCTGCCGCAGTTCACGGGCGTCTCCGATCCTTACGAGGAGCCGGCCGACGCCGAGATGACGCTGGATACCACGGCCCTGGATCCGGACGAGGCCACGCAGCGGATCCTCGCTTACCTCGAAGGCCAGGGCTTCGTCGCCGCTGTCCCTTCCGCCTGAGCGAGGGGACGGCCGCGATCAGCCTGGGAGCTGCACCAGGGAGAGGCGCCCGCCCACCCCGATGACCCAGATCCGGCCGCCCGAGGCCGCATAGGGTCGCCCCGGCAGGGGCAGGCTACCTACGACCCGGTTGGTCGCCGCGTCGATCCGCTGCAGCGCCAGCCCGCTGATCCAGACCCCGTTCGGCGAGCCCACCATGCTGTCCAGCCCGTCGTTGCCGTAGAAGGGATCGACCGGGACGTGGGCTGAAGCCTGGTTGGTCGCCGGGTCGACCCGCCAGACGGTGCTGTCCTGCTCGCAGCGCACCCAGACGGCCCCCGCCGCGCTCGCCAGGGGAAAGGGCTTGCCACCCACGGGCACGGTAGCCAGGACCGCTCCGGTCCGTGGGTCCAGGCGGACCACGGCGAAGCCGCCGGTGAGGGCGATCCAGGCCGAGCCGTCCGCGAAGGCGATCCCCGAGGGCGAGTGGAGCAGGGGCTCACGCCAGAGGACGCGGTTGGTCCTGGGGTCGATCGCCGCCACCAGGTTGTCCTCGTAGGAGTCGACGATCACCTGGGTCTCGGAGGCGGCCAGGTTGAAGACGTGCATGCCCACGGGAACGGTGGCGGCCACCTTCCCCGTCCGGGGATCGATGCGCACCACCGCCTGCTCGTCGTTGCGGCCGGTCCAGACCCCGCCGGCGCCTACCGCCATGCCGGCCGGGAGGTCGCAGCGGCGGATGATGAAGGAACCGGTGGGAGCGTAGTGGACCGAGCCGGTCTGGCAGCCCGGCTGCAGGGAGCGCGGGTCGCCCACGTGCACGGTCGAGGCGCTCAGCCTGGCGCCGCCGCTGACATGGGTCACGTCTCCCCTGTCGTAATCCGCGATCCACAGCCCGTCCGCACCCGCGGCCGCGGCCCCGGGAACCCTTGAGAGATCCAGGGTTGCGACCAGAGGCGGGCTTGGAGTCGAGCCGGGGGCGGAGCTCGTTGCTGCCGACCCGGAGGGCGAGGCGCAGGCGGCGAGCAGCAGCAGAGCCGACAGCCAGATCGCCCGCATGGGAGGAGGCAATCATTATAGGGTCGCTTACCGGTAGACTAGCCCGGCATGCCGGCGATCTACGACCTCGCGGACCGGTACGTCGAGCGACTCGCCCAGCTCGATCCGCTCAGTGCCACGATGCGAGGCATCCAGGGCTACGACGCACAGATGACCGATCTCTCGCCGGCCGGCGTCGAGGCCCGCGCCGAGCTCGTCCGGGCCACGCTGGCCACGCTCGCCACGCTGGCCCCGGTGACCGACCGCGAACGAACCGCCGCCGGGGTCCTGGGCGAGCGCCTGCAGGTGTCCGCCGACCGCCATCGAGCGGGCGACGACTACCGTGACCTGAACAACATCAACAGTGCGGTGCAGGTGGTCCGCCAGGTCTTCGACGTGATGCCTACGGAGACGGCTGAGCAATGGGAGGCGATCTGCAGCCGCCTGGAGCGAGTGCCCGACGCGATCGAAGGGTTGTGCGCCACCCTGCGCGAGGGATTGCAGAGGGAAGTATCAGCCGCCCGCCGCCAGGCGCTCACCTGTTCCGAGCAGGCCCGGGTCTGGTCGGGAGGCCGGCCGGGCACCCCGCCCTTCTTCATGACGCTGGTGGAACGGGCTCAGAGGACGAACGCTCCCGACGGGACGTTTCGCCGGCGGCTGGAGGACTCGGCTCGGGCGGCCGGCGCCGCCTACGCGGACCTCTCGCGCTTCCTCCGCGAGGAGTACGCGCCGCGAGCTTCGGAGCGCGACCCGGTCGGGCCGGAGCGGTACGCGCTCGGCGTCCGCATGGCCCTGGGCATGGAGATCGACGTGGAGCAGGCCTATCGCTGGGGCTGGGAGGAGCTGCGCCGGCTCGAGTCGGAGATGCAGGCCGTCAGCCGCCGCATCCTACCCGGCGCGCCGCTCGCCGAGGTGCTGCGGCTGATGGAGTCCGACCCGGGGCGGGCGATCGAGGGGGTCGAGGCCTTCCGAGCCTGGCTCCAGGAGCTGATGGACCGGACCATCGCGGAGCTGAACGGGGTCCACTTCGAGATCCCGCAACCGATCCAGCGAGTGGAGGCGATGATCGCGCCGGCGGGCGGCGCGGCGGCGATGTACTACACCGGTCCCTCCGAGGACTTCAGCCGGCCTGGGCGCACCTGGTACCCGACGCTGGGGCGGACCCGCTTCCCGCTCTGGGGCGAGGTCTCGACCGCCTACCACGAGGGAGTGCCGGGGCATCACCTGCAGGTGGGGCAGGTCCGCTTCCTGGCCGCCGAGCTGAGCCGCTACCAGCGGACGATGGCCTGGTGCCCGGGGTACGGCGAGGGCTGGGCGCTCTACGCCGAGCGCCTGATGCAGGAGCTCGGCTACCTCGATCACCCCGACTACGAGCTGGGAATGCTGCGGGCGCACGCCTTCCGGGCTACGCGGGTGATCATCGACATCGGCATGCACCTCGAGCTCGAGATCCCCGCCGGCGAGGAGCATGCCGGTCGTCGCTGGACTCCGGAGCTGGGACTCGAGTTCTCCCTGGCGCACAGCTACAACCCTCGCGAGTTCATGGTCAGCGAGATCGACCGCTACCTGGGCTGGCCGGCGCAGGCGATCAGCTACAAGCTGGGCGAGCGTGAGATCCTCGCCCTGCGCGCCGAGCTGCGCGCGCGCCAGGGATCGGCGTTCGACCTCAAGGCCTTCCATGCGCGCATGCTGGGATTGGGACCCATGGGCCTGCAGCAGCTCCGCGACGAACTGCTGCAGGCACCACTTGGCTAGCTGACGCCGATCGTCGTCCCGGCGCCGGCTCCGTCCGGCACCTCCAGATGCCAGCTCAGCTTCGCCGGCCCCAGAGTTGAGTTCTGCGGGACGCTGAGCCGCATCTCGAACGCCACCGACTGCCCCGGACCAAGCCTCGGCGCGGCGCCGCAGTTGAGCCGCAGAGTCCTGCTGATCCCCACCGAGGGACCGGAGCCCAGCCATTCCGTGTACGAGGGACAGCTGCCGAAGGTGATCGTGTTCGCGGTCGGATTGGCCAGGGTCACGACGTAGCTGAGCGTCCGGCCACGTCCCACCGAGCTGGGGGCGGTCAGCGTCGCGCGCAAGCCGCTCGCGGGAACCGCGGCGGCCGGGATCGCATCAGCCGAGAAGAGGACCGTCCTGGGCGCGCCGCATTCGACGTTCAGCCAGACGCCGGACACGGCTGCCGTCTCTCCTGTGTCGAAGGCCAGGCGCAAGCTGGACGCGACGACCGGATTGCCGGCTCCGGCGCAGGCGCCGGGCGTTCCGACCAGCATCCGCGCCGTCTGTCCCGGCGCCAGGTCGAGCCGGTGCGCCGCCGCGCCGGCGGAACCGGCCAGGGCGCGCTCACCACCGGCGTCGAGGACCGCCGCCCCGGCCAGGGGTCCCGCGAGCGCGCAGGCATCGCCGGCGGTGTTGGTCAGGACAAGTTCCTGGGCGGCCCAGCCATGGAACGCCCCGTCGCGCCCCACCCTGATCTGAAGGTCGGCCGCCCGGCAGAGGCGCTGTGCCTGGATCGGCGCGACCGCGGGCAGAGGCGCTCCCGCCTGGTCGACCCACGAGATCGGCGCCGCTGCCGAGCCTGTTACCACGAATGCCGCCACGAGCGCCGTCAACGCCGCCGCCCCAATCGCCAGAATCGCCGCTCGGCGGCCGCCACTCTTGCGCTTCATCTCATTCATCACCCCGACTTGGTCCGAATCTGGCCGGCTATGCATAGCGCCCATCACGGGCAGGCCGAATCGATCGGCTGGCTGGTGGGGTCGACCGGACCGTTTGCGCAGTCGTTGTCGACGCTGAGCGTCACCCCGTTCCAGGTCTCGTTGTGGGTGTTGGTGTACTGCTTCAGGCGCTGGTGGTTGACCCAGTTGCCGTTGGCCACTCCGCAGCCGCCGCCGTCGAGGTTGCTGGTGGAAGGGTTGCCGTTGTACCAGGCGCCCCAGACGAAGTCGGGAACCGGGCCGGCCCCGGTCAGCGCATTCAGGTTCGCGCCGCAGACCGAGC